>CAZBUC010000237.1:0-3915 GCA_964494965.1 uncultured Maribrevibacterium sp. | reverse complement strand
GAGCGATCATCCGAACGCGGAAATTTCTCCTACGCGGCAATCCGGATGAACGCAGCCCGATGGGGATGGTCGAGGAAACCCGCAAACTCGGCTGGGGAACCTTGGTCGAAGAGCCCGGCCGCTTGTTGATCTGCGGGGCCGTTTGCCAACCGTGGTTCGGCGATGTAAAATTCACCGCGATCCCGGCCAAAGATTTCGCCGACTACAACGAACCCGATCAGGTAAAGATCGTGTGGTCGCTCGAGGCCGAAGAGATCGAGCCTAATGTTACGCTGTTTGCGCATGAGGTCCGAGCCATTGCTACGGACGACGAGGCCCGGCGCAAGTTCTTCAAGTATTGGCGCTGGGCCCGCTTCGGCATCATCGCCATCCGGCTTCTCTTACTCCCCAGGATCCAGCGCGTGGCCGAGATAGATGGCCATAGTCTCGATCGTAACTAGATTGAAATCTAAATGGGATGGCGACATTTCGTTTACTAATCGATCCGGACATATGAAAACTAATGTGCTTATTACATGGACTCTTTGTAAGGTTGACAAAATCACGATATTAGGATACAAGCGAAAACCTGTAAGTAAATATATTTTATTGTTGGGTTGGTCACATCTGAGTTTATGCCTAGCCGCGATGCCTACGAAAAACTCAATATCGTTCTAAACGTCGCTCTAATATTATCTGGAATTCTCTTGGCTGGATTAGTTTACTATCAAGTATTTTACAAATCTTCGTTGGTTCATCTTGAGGCGGAGTTCCTCAGAGCTAATCAATCGTTTCTTGGGCTACAGGAGATTTCATTTCATGGTAATGCTGACAATATTTTGCTTGCTATTGACGTGAACTGTCCGTACAGTTCCCAAGCAATTCCATTTTTCAGAGAACTTATTTCCCGGGGCAAACATAACCACAATATGCGGGTTATAGCCTTATTCAATGATCAGAAAGAAGCAGTGGAGACTTATTTGCGCGAACACGACCTTGATACAGATTTCATCGCAAACGTAGATCTGGCTGAAATAAAGGTGGATCTTTCTCCGACAATTATTTGGGTGGATGCAGATCGGAAAATTATCGGTTCGTACCAAGGATTGCTCAACGAAAGTCAGCGTAAGGCTTTTTATGAGTTCTACGAATCTCGATTTGCCCAGCCATAATTGTGTCGAATTTGTTAGTCAGCTTAATACTAGGAGGACTTGGGCAATATGAAAAGTAGGTTGATCCTTAAAGGTGCGATTTTGCTAGTTAGCTTGTTAGCCACGTATGGGGTCTACCAGCAAAACGCTGTAGCAAATGATGGCTGCGCCACTAATTTAGACTGTCACAGGTCTTCGAAGGGCGCGTGCTACAGTACGCATACGTCATGTAGTGGTTGCTTCATTCCAACGAACGACACGAGCTGTGGCAGGTGCTCGAAGGGGGGTGACATGGAGATCCAATGATGTTAACGCAGCCAACCCCGATTAGATTTCGTTTGAAAATGGCCCAGGAGTGATTATTAAGGTAATGGCACCGGTGGTTGTTAAGGTTATCCTTTTATTATTTGTGTCCATGGGGCTTGTTTATTTAGCATTGAATGACCCTTGGAAGATTTCCGAGCAAATGGGATGTCAAATAGTTCAAGACTGTATCGGTTCGCCCATGGATGGAACCTGTAGGTGCCCCGACGAAAGGTGCGGAGGCTGTTTTGTTCGGTCTGGTGACGTTAAATGCGGGCGATGTTCCCGTTGTAGAATCGGTCAATAGGCTATCCTATGTTTTCTAGATGGATCATAGCTTTCCTTTTTTTCGGCATCTGTAGCTCTCTTTCTTTTTCTCAAGAAACAGAAGCCCCAGCGGCGACTGTCGCCAACTTAGATCAAGAAGAACGAGCTTATCAGATAAAAGACCAAGCCATATCAATCCTGAAAAGTAATGTTTTAACTTCCAACAAGATCAGTAATTTGCGGCAGAGAACCGATCTAATGACCGAATCTTTCATTCTGCTATGGGATTACGATCAGAGATTTGCCGCAGAATCACTAATCGCGTTTATCGAACAATCTTTAAGCAATTATACGGGACTATTGACTAAAGATAATAGGACATTTGAGGAGGGCGTAAAGTTACGAGATCTTGACTATGCTTTGAGAAATTCATTGATGTATCTGGCCAAAAGGGAAATTGAAAATGCTAAATTACTTCGAGAACAATACTTCAAGATCAAAGAAGACAATCTAAAGGCTAAAAATATAAATGAAGAATTTCAGCTAGCTGCTGAGGGTATGGATATAGACGAGTTGCGGACGCTTGAATTGCTCTCTGCCATCATCCAGTATCGCATCCCGAGTCAGTTTCCGAAGCTAATTTCTGATATTAGAAAAAAGAATCCTCTCATAGCAGAAATTCTTCTTCAACGGGCAATTCAGAATCTTTCCGTGAATCCTAATTACAAAGCAACAGATGCCATTCTCATTAGTGTCGTAGTCTTTAATGAGAGTGTAATTGTAGTCCCGTTGTTGCCTGATAATTCTAACCCAAATGAATTTGGGGTTTATACTACAGTTTTAGGAAATCAATCCCATAGGAGATCTGAAGAGAATATCGTTAACTTCCTTTTTGCCCTTCAGCGCTTCTTTAATTTGCGTTTGCATAACCAACAGGGTGGTGAGTTTAGTTCGCCGCAAAGTTTGCTTCAATCATACTTTTTGTTAGAAAAGTCAAGACTATACGGACAGGCTTATGGTCTGATCGACTCTAGTATTTTTGACAGTAGTCAACTACCGATATTGGCTCTAATGCATGCCTCCGGATTCTCCAGCCAAACATTTGCTGCCTTAAGAGGATATGCACACGGCCTTGTGTTTTCAGAAAATCCTTTGGGCTTAAGCGATGGGGCAGATCTACTTGAAAAGGCGGAAAATGCCAAGACCCCCGAGGAGAAGTTAGACTACTTGATCCGGGGTATAATTCAGCTTATCGAGTTTAAGAAATATACTGAAGCTGAAAGTAGGATATTTGATGTTCAGGATATTGAAATAAGGGACGCCCTTTATTTACTTCTCAATCAGCGGTCGGGTGCTGAAGCAATTAAGGAAAAAAGATGGCGAGAATTCGAACGGCGAACAGAGAGAATAAGGGACCGAAGAATAAAAGCGTTCATGTATTTATCAGCCGCGTCCGAAATTGAGCAGGGTGATGAAGGCTTTCTCTCTGCTGCTTACTATTTGAATGAAGCGGAAAAGAGTATACAGCATATTGCCGATAGAACCATTCGGGCTTCCGCGTTAGTGCATTTGACCTTTTTGGCACTGTCTCGTGATCAAACAGCGGGACGGCTTGGTTGGCCCAATACACTAAAGAGCATTAATGAAGCTCCCGAGTACAATGAACACAGCTTCGAAATAGTAATTGAGATTCCTACCCGCAATACTCATTACGCAGAATTTATCGGGTCAGGTTCTTTTCGCAATCTATTTACAAGATTAGCGGAGTTGGATTGGAACGATTCCCAAAGTAATGCACTTCAGCTAAAGAACGACGGGCTTAAAGCGATAGCTCAGCTTGCTGCTGCTAAAGCCGTTTTAGAAAAGACCAGCTTTCCGAAATAGTTGGTTAAAAAGTGAAGACACTCACCCCTTCACACAGATGACCTGCTTTAGCTCGGCGACGACCTCGACGAGGTCGTTCTGAGCACGCATGACTTCCTCGATGTCCTTGTAGGCACCGGGGATCTCATCGACGACGCCTTTGTCCTTGCGGCACTCGACGCCGGAGGTCTGCTTCTTCAGATCATCAATGGTGTACTTCGCCTTCGCCTTGGTACGCGACATCTTTCGTCCCGCACCGTGCGAACACGAATTGAACGACTGCGGATTTCCCAGCCCACGGATGATGAACGATTTCGCTCCCATCGAACCCGGGATGATCCCGTAGCGTCCG
>CAZBUC010000236.1:0-3970 GCA_964494965.1 uncultured Maribrevibacterium sp. | reverse complement strand
ACATTCCAGAGATTGGTCGCGTTGATACCAAAACCTTTTCTGTAGAAAAAGTGATTAGCTTAAACCCTGACCTTATCATGCTAGCTGATTGGCAATTCAAAGGCCTTGGCAGCGATGTCGAACGGCTAGAAAGCGCTGGTATCCCTGTTATTGTGGTGGATTTTAATGCTCAAACCCTTGATCGACATATGAAAAGCACGGAAATCATTGGTGTTATTACTGGTCAAGAAGAACGGGCTCAAACCATTGCTAATGAATACAAACATAACCTTAATATGATTCAAGAACGCCTTGAAAAAGCCAACATACCTAAGCCAACGGTGTATACAGAATACGGCGCCGCTGGCATAGATGAAGTAGGCTATACCTTTGGTAAAAATATGTGGGGCGCCATTTCAACGATGGCAGGTGGCGATAATATTTCAGCACCTTATGTGGAATGGTGGGGGAAACTAAACCCAGAACAAATCCTTGCCGCTGACCCTGATGTTATTGTCTTAACGGGCTATGAATCAGGTAACGGTGATACCTCCATGGTCATGGGACAAGGTGTTGAAGAAGCAACAGCAAAACAACGCCTAGAAGGCTTTAAACAACGTACCGGATGGTCTACATTGACTGCCGTTAAAAACAACCGCATGTATGGAGCCTATCACGGTGCATGCCGAACCATCCTGGACGGTGCCATGATTCAGTTTTATGCAAAAGCCATGTACCCAGAATTGTTTAGTGATCTAGACCCTAATGCGGCCTACCAAGACTTCTATAAAAAATACCTACCTGTTACCCCTGAAGGGACTTTCGTGACGGAGCTGTAATTATTTGAGAGCAAGCAGGAACAAACATCCTGCTTGCTCAATAACTAAATTTGGCGTTTTATAGATTCTAAGAGACATAAAAATAGTTGCTTAATGACTAGACACTTCGAATAGGACGCTCGCAGACGTAGACAGAGTTGGTGGCAAAGCCGCCTTGAAAAGGGTTTTCAAACTTGACTAAATGGGACTCTACGACTTCAAACACAGTTCCCAACAAAGCGATAAAATCGTCTTCCGGTGGATTCTGCGACCACATCGCAAACACTCCGTCATCAATCAAGTGTTCTGCCATTAGAGACAAATTCGCCGTGGTGTAAAAACCCGCATTGGAAGGATTCAGATATTCGGTGGGAGAATGATCGATGTCTAACAAGATCGCATCAAACTTCTTACCCGCCTGTTGCGGATCAAAGCCTGTTTCAGGTGCCGTTGCTAAATCAAAAAAGCTGCCCAACACATAGCGATTACGAGGATCGGCGTTGAGCACTTTGCCCAGTGGCACTCTTTCTTGTTGATGCCAGTGAATGACCGTCTCTAACGCATCCACGACGAACAGTTCGGCAATACGTTCATCGGCCAACGCCGCCACCGCGGTATAACCCAGCCCCAAACCGCCTACAACCACACTCAGCGACTCGCCTTTCACCTTCGCCAAGCCCAGCGTTGACAGCGCTTCTTCCGCCGCGACAAACATACTCGACATTAAAAACTCGTCGCCCAGCTTCACTTCATAGATATCACGATCACCTAAAGCTGGAATACGGCGCCTACGAAGGGAAATCTCACCCAGTGGCGAGTCTTGACTGTCTAGCTCTTCAAACAAAAGCGACATAGATAGGATCCTAAACGAGTAAATGAACAGTCAGTATACGCGTTTAGGCTATTGAGATCAGAGGAAAATCCTAGCCTTTGTGACCATCGCCTTTATTGGATCTTTCGTTTCTCTTCTGTTTCTTACGGTTATTTTTCTCAGTGACGATTTTGATGGCCTCATCCTTGGTTAAATTAGGATGTTTAGCGATCAACTTTTCCACTTTTGTTTCAAATGCAGTCATTTATAAATCTCATGTATTAAGGGACGAACAAGGCCAGCATTTTAGCTCAGGATGTGCATAGAAGATAACATTTCTTAGCAGTGACTGAATTTCATGACTCGACTAAACACCCGCTAGAACCATTTCTTTGATCTTAACCGCTTTTTCAAAGTGGTCTAACTTGTGTGTTTCTATCCACCACCGAGCGGCTTCCATGAGAACTTCCGGCTGATCGTTTTTATTCTTGAAGAAAGCGTAAAACGACAGCCCAACCGTCGCGCCCTTCTTCTCGATTTTTAGATCACATACTTCAATAATCTTTTCTCTAAGCTCTTTTCGCAATGTAGTCATCCTTTATTGGGGAGGTCGCGCTTTTTTTCATCTGATCCTAATTTCGTGGTCCTCAGGATAAATTCAGTTCATCTATCAATTCCACTAGCCGTCGACGCCCCTCTCCATTCAATGCTTTGAGTGGTAGTGGCAAACAAGGGGATTCGACAAGTCTCTGCAATTCCGCGGCGGCCGCAACAACGCGTAAACTGCCTCCATACTCAGCGAACAATTCCCACAGCGGCTGCAGTCGTTCCGACAAACGTATTGCTTCCTGCACGTTCTTGGCTTGAGCTGCGCGAGTAATCTCAAGTGCAGTGACAGGAAATACTCCCCCAATAACTGAATACCACGCATCACAGCCAGCATTCAGACCGTTCGCCGCACTGCCATCTCCGCTGACGCCAATGGTGACGTGTGAAGGAATTTGTGCACGCAGCCGTGCAATCCTTAGCTTTGCCTCAACAGGATCCTTTGGCACTCCAGGAATCTTGATGGACGCCACGTTCGGAAGTTGCGCTATCTGACCATGAAGCTCATCACTGAACACAAACTGAGTAGTACCGGGATTATCGTAAATACAAAGTGGTAGCGAAATAGCCTGTGTTACCGCTTCATAGAACCCGAAAACCTCCTCTGGAAGCAATTTTTGATACGACACTGGCGCCATCAATAACCCAGAAACACCAATTGCTTCTGCATCTTCAGCCAGTGTAAGTACATCACGCGTTCGTAGTGCACCAATACCTGCTATCACAGGAATTTTACCTGCGTGTTCCACCGCAAGCCTTAACACTCGCGCACGCTCTGCCTTGGTAAGATAAGCATAGTTACCCGTTGAACCTAGTACGCCGATAGAATCAACGTTGGCAGTGACGAGTCTTTCAATCAATTGAACAAATGCCACTTCATCCAAACCACTCTCATTCATCGGGGTTAGCGGAAATGCACTCAAGCCTGAAAACATACTGGATACTCCGATATTGTTGAAATGTAAAAGTATAACGCTTCCGACCATGGCGAGCGTAGCAAGCTCTGGGAGCAGAATTTAGATACTGGCTGCCCCCCCTTATTCTCTTAGGTTTGGAACAAACGGCGTTCGAGAAGAGATTGCATATCACGACGACCATCAGCAATCACCATGACATAAACAGATTGCGAGCTAATTCGATAAATAATACGGTAGGGTTTAAAATACATTTCTCGATATTCGCGTAGGCCGACAGCATGAGCTTTCAAACAGCTAATAGGTTTGATTTGATCTGATAACTTCAAAAAACCTCTTCATTATGACCAAATGTAGTCTCTAAATGGGTCGTCAGTCAATGAGAGTAGCCTTGATAAAATATTCGTGCTGCTGCCAGCTTAATGACTCAGAAGCTTAATGGCTAAAAAACCAACTTGTACAGCTAATGGAACATGAGGACTTTTATGGACCAGTTGCCTTTCATTTCCGGTGGAAGGTGTCGTTTAGGGTGGCTATTGATAAGGAATAGTTAAGGCAGCAAGCCTAAATGGATTGCTGCCTTAAAAGGTTATTGTCGATCTTTGAAGAATTGCACAATGGAGTCGATCGGCATCCAAAGTTTGGAGGTGTATTCTTCCCGTTGAAGGAAGATGAAGCCGCGATCCTGGTAAAATTTAACGAGATCATCGTCTTTGGCATCGACAAATAATCCAACAACTCCCATGTTCTCGTTTATTAGCAGTGTTCGGCGCATTGCATCGACTACCATGATTTTGGCGATGCCCTGCCCTTGGTAACCTTTATCCACCCCCATTCTGGCT
>CAZBUC010000235.1:0-3973 GCA_964494965.1 uncultured Maribrevibacterium sp. | reverse complement strand
TTATTAGACTCGGAAGTATCGACAAAAGACAAAAAACACCTAGCAACGATTAGTAAGTCAGCACGCTCTTTATTGCATTTACTGGATGATATTTTAGACAGTGCCAAACTAGAAAAAAATAAACTGGAACTCGATATACAGCCATTTTTTCTTGCAAACCTAGTCGACGTTATTATTTCAACACTTTGGCTGCAAGCAAAAAACAAAGGGCTTGAACTGACGTTTCATATTGATGTAAATGTCGCTGAGACCTACCTAGGCGCCGAAGATAGGATCCGCCAAGTTCTGATGAACCTTGTCGGGAACGCTATCAAATTTACTGAACAAGGCTACGTGAAATTAACCGTATCTAAACAAGACAACGGCGATTTATGCTTTTGTATTGAAGATACTGGCATAGGAATACCGAAAGACCGTTTGGACAATATCTTTGACCCCTTTACGCAAGCGGACGCCTCGATGAGTCGACGTTTTGGGGGAACAGGTCTAGGTACCAGCATCTCTAAGCAACTGGTTAAGTTGATGGGAGGTGAAATGCAGGCCACCAGCGAACTGGGTGTCGGCAGCTGCTTTTCATTTCGACTTCCCCTTGAAGAGTCAAGCCTTCCGCCTAACGCAAAAGTAGGCGAACTGCCGATTATTAGCCCAAAGACCATCCTACTCGTCGACGACATAGAACAGAACCTTACGCTGTTGACCTTACTCTTGGAAAAGCAGGGACACACTATTTTGTTAGCCAGAGATGGTTTAGAAGCGGTTGAACAGTTTAAGACGACACCGCTTGATATCATCCTGATGGACATACAAATGCCCAATTTAGATGGTTTAGCGGCGACTCAAGTGATTAGACGCTATGAAGTAGAACATCAATTAGCACCTATCCCTATTATTGCCCTAACCGCCAACGTCATGGCAGAAGACAAGATAGAGGCACAACAAGCAGGCATGAATGGTTTTGCCCACAAACCCATTGAATTCGCCACACTATTGTCAGAAATGGCGAGACTGTTACAAGACATTCCAACTGATTTGATGAGCTTTAAAAAGCACACGTCTGATCACTTTTCGGGTACGCAGCAAATTCATCTCAATAAAGGGCTGTCTTTGTGGCTTGATATGACCACGTTTTTAAACGAATTGACGCGGTTTGCAGAGCAACACAAAAACCTACCAGAACGGCTTACAAGTCACTTGCATGGGCGTGAATTCAATACCCTGTCTAGCTTGGCTCACGCCATTAAAGGTACAGCCGGTAATTTGGCCTTGCTTACCCTCTCGAATGAGATGGCAGAGCTCGAGCATGCCGCTCAAGCGGAAGATACACAGGCCTGCGAACGTGGCATAACCAACCTAGCTCACGCCCTCGAACAATTCGAGAATGAGCTATCGCCACTCATCGCCCAACACTCAGTCAGTACTGGCGCCTTACTATCTGATACAGGCGTAGCACTATCAAAGGAAACCCTGTTAGATTTATTGAATACATTACACCTATCAGCCCATTCAGGCGAGGTAGATGATGAAAGCTTAGATTTACTGATTCTTCATTCGCCGCAAGCCCTGAAAGGGCAAGCCATTGAAATCAGCAACGCCGTTACCAACTTTGAATTTGATCAAGCTATCCGCTCGTTAACAAATTTAAAAGCCATCATAACGGAAGAAAGCACTTTGACAGAGGAGAACAAACATGAGGATAGGTAAAAAACTTTCCCCTCGTATTCTTTTAGTCGACGACGAACCAGTCAATTTAAGAGTATTAAGACAAGTTTTACAGACGGCGAATTATCGTCTGTCGTTTGCTCGATCTGGCAAAGATGCATTAAAGCTGGTTGAGCAAGAAGACATTGATCTCATTTTGCTTGATGTGATGATGCCAGATATGACGGGGTTAGAAGTTTGCGAACGTCTAAAGCAAAACCCAGCCACAGCTCATATCCCTGTCATTTTTGTTACCGCATTAAAAGACAGCATAGACGAAGAAAAAGGCTTTGAAACAGGGGCAGTGGATTACATCATTAAACCCATCGTACCGGCGATCGTGCTTGCTCGAGTAAAAACACACTTATCCCTAATCAAAGCCGACGAACTGCTCAATACACACATAGATTTAATACACAGACTGGGGCATGCCGCCGAATACAAAGATAATGAAACCGGCATGCATGTACAGCGCATGAGCCGCTATGCCAAAATCATTGCTCTGGCGTACGGCTTTGTGAAGAATCCGCAGACGATTTAATGATGGCCGCTCCCATGCACGATATCGGCAAAATCGGCATTCCTGATGAGATACTATTAAAACCAGGCAAGCTTACCGCTGATGAATACGACATTATGAAAACTCACGCTCAAATTGGCGGTGAGATATTGTCTAACCCGAGCTCTTATCTGATTCAACTTGCCCATTCCGTCGCCATGACCCACCATGAAAAATGGGACGGCACTGGGTATCCTAACGGGCTCGCAGGCGAAGCCATTCCTATCGAGGGACGTATTATCGCCTTGGTGGACGTGTTTGATGCACTCACAAGCGAACGCCCCTATAAAAAAGCCTGGCCGATAAAGGATGCTATGGATTTCATCACAGAGCAAAGTGGCAGGCATTTTGATCCGGGACTCGTCCCCTTACTCCATCAAGAGCTTCCTAAACTACTTGAAATACGAAGCGAGTTTGCAGAACGCTAACACCAAGTCGTGATAATCGGGTATTGAAAAGTAAAAAACCGCCATCACTGATAGGTTACTCACGCAAAACCACAGCGGTTTCTTTGTGGCAAACAGATATCATGGAAAAATGTTATGACCTCGCTTCACGAAATACTGCACTCAAGATTACAAGACAACAGCGTCATCGCAAAACAACACGACATTGGTGTATTACGAATTTCCGGCTCAGATGCCAAAAAACTGCTACAGGGACAAACCACCTGTGACATAAACAAGCTATCGGATGATTGTGGATTATACGGTGCCATATGCAGCATTAAAGGACGCATCGTCAGCAGTTTTTATCTCGTTCAAAGCCATGACGAGGTATTGATGATAATGGCCAAAGATTTGGTCGAAAAAACCTTACTTCATCTAAAAAAATACGCGGTCTTTTTCAAAACTGAGCTGGTCAATGAAGAAGACGCCTTTGCCGTTTATACTCACATCACATCCTCTTCGACAGAAACAACGCAGGCAACCTTAGCGGAGCGCTTGCCTGTCACTCAGGACGACCAGAACATCACATTGACTCTTGGCCATCACCCACTGGAAGTAAAGTGGCTGATTCGTCGCGAGGAAAACCAAGCCGATTACCCTGCGATTGAAGAAAAGCATTCACAACTTGCCGGGCTCTCTATGCTTGCTGCTCGCCCGCTAATCACCTTGGAGCAGAGTGACACCCTGCTACCCCAGTGGCTTAATATGCAAAGTACCGGAGGCATTAGCTTCACAAAAGGGTGCTATACGGGGCAAGAAATTGTGGCCCGTATGCAATACAGAGGAAAATCAAAGAAACAGCTGGCCCTAGTCACCTGGCAAGGACAGCTTGACACGACGAAAGAGCTACTTGATGAACAAGGGAAAAGTATAGGGCAGGTCTTCAGCACAACCCATATTGAGGAAACCTACTTTGCCTTCGTGATCATCAACATAGAGCCCAGCGAAGCGAAGACCCTGATACTGGATGAAAAAGAAGTTGCCTTACTTTCACTTCCCTATACCGTGGGCGCAAAAAATTAGGCGTGCCCCGCCAATCTAAAACGGCAGCGTAATCTGCGAATGACTGTTCGCTGCCGACTGTTCCGCAGACAATGCCCATTGAATCGGCGCTTTACCAAGACGTACTAAATACTCGTTGGCACTCGAAAAGTGTTGGCAACCTAAAAAGCCTCGATATGCCGATAAAGGAGATGGATGAACACTCTCCAGTACTCGATGTTTTTTCCGATCAATATGACGGCCCTTTTTCTGCGCATAGGCTCCC
>CAZBUC010000234.1:0-3979 GCA_964494965.1 uncultured Maribrevibacterium sp. | reverse complement strand
CCTTAGCTGTGTATCAGTTAACGGTGTGGGTACTTTTGCCATAATGTCACATCACTTATTCAATTTTTGATTGGTGTGACACTGAATGTGACATAAAAAGATGGAACTTAAAAGAATGTAAAAACCTATAAAAGACAAGGTATGTAGGTAAAAGTACCGTATTTACTGGTTTTTAGGTGTAAAAAAAGACGCTAAAAAGCGTCTTGATTTAGGTAGATGGTGGGCCTGCCCAGACTTGAACTGGGGACCTGCCGATTATGAGTCGGATGCTCTAACCAACTGAGCTACAGGCCCTAAAACGTGGCAAATTATATATGTATGACTGGCCCTTGCCAAGAAGCTAGGTTCTTTTTTTCAAGAATAATTAACAAGATAGCAAAACACCTCGATAGGAAGCCCCTAACGAGGTGTTTTAATGCGCTGATCCGGTGTGCTGAATAGGCGCGAGAATTCAGCTATATGGCTTAGTTCATGTACTTTTTAAAGTTAGCTAGGTATTTGTCTAAAGACTCTTGGCTTGCCGCTTTTACTGTCATGCCATTAGGACCTGAACCAATGTTAGTGAACTGTTTTGCTGGCTCACCATGCTGTTCAAAGAAAGCCAATTCTTTAGAACCTGTTTCAAATACCCAAAGACGACCGTCTTCTACTTTTGTTGTAAAGCCTTCGATATCAAATTCAGAGCCACCAGCAATAGCCGCTAGGTATTTATCAAGAGACTCTTGGCTTGCTGCTTTTACTGTCATGCCATTTGGGCCTGCGCCAATGTTAGTGAACTGCTTTGCTGGCTCGCCATATTGTTTAAAGAAAGCCAATTCCTTAGACCCTTCTTCAAATACCCAAAGACGTCCATCTTCCACTTCTGTTTTGAATCCTTCGATATCAAATTCAGACATGTGAGGTGCTTCAGAAGCCACAGTAGTGCAAGCACTGAGTGACGCGCCAAGTAGCATCGCAAGAAGAAGTTTGCTTTTGTTCATGATTTGTACCCTCTAAAAATGGATTGGTTGGAACTGAATACCTCCATAATGAAAGATTTATATTGCAGAATGATGACAAGAAAGAAACACCTCATATTTATTTTCATATATATATATTTCCATATATTTTAATTTTCATATATGTAAAAATCGCACCATTAAATACAACCCTTCTCTTCCATAGACCAAGGGTAACCTTTAGGAGCAACAATGAATCCCGTCCAATTTTACAAGTGCCTTGCCGACGAAACGCGCCTTCGCTGCATGTTGTTAATCCAGCTAGAACAAGAGTTATGCGTGTGTGAATTGATGCAAGCCCTTAACGAAAGCCAGCCTAAGATCTCTCGACACCTAGCGCAGTTACGCACGTGCGGCTTATTAACCGACCGTCGCCAAGGACAGTGGGTGTTTTACAGCATTAATAAAGCCCTGCCTGATTGGATATTGGCGGTATTAAACGAAACGACACGCAACAACATGGCCTTTCTTGAGGTGAATCAGCAGCAATTAGGCACCATGGGAGATCGCCCAGACCGAGCCGTAACCTGTTGCGCTTAACCTCTGAAGTGTGACTCGTCCCTAATCAGATAAGCACATAACCTGAAAACACATAGCCAAAAAACAGAAAAAACGACAATCAACATGATGAACACAAGGAGCTTTAAAAGTGGGTGTATTTGAGCGGTATTTATCGGTTTGGGTGGGACTGGCCATCATGGCCGGTATTTTGGCTGGCAGTGTTGCCCCAAGCTATTTTTCTTTGATTGCCCAGTTTGAATACGCTCAGGTCAATCTGGTTATTGCGGTGCTGATCTGGCTGATGATTTATCCGATGATGGTGCAAATCGACTTTTCAGCCATAAAAGACGTCGGTAAAAAGCCCAAAGGGCTTATCCTGACCTTGATAGTAAACTGGTTAATCAAGCCATTTACTATGGCTTTTTTAGGCTGGTTGTTTTTCAAGGTACTGTTTGCAGACTGGGTAGACCCTCAAACAGCCTCTGAATACATAGCGGGTATGATATTGCTTGGTGTCGCGCCTTGCACCGCCATGGTGTTTGTTTGGAGCCAGTTAACCAAAGGCGACGCGGCTTATACCTTGGTACAGGTCTCGGTGAATGATCTCATCATGATCTTTGCGTTCGCGCCCATTGCAGGCTTTTTGCTCGGCATGACAGACATCACTGTGCCATGGAACACCTTGCTATTGTCGGTTATTTTATACGTTTTGATTCCATTGATTGCAGGTGTCATTACTCGTAAAAAGCTCGAGAAAAACCCAAACACGAAAAATCTAAACCACTTTCTTGCTGTGATGAAGCCTTGGTCTATTGTGGGCTTACTAGCGACCGTGGTGTTACTTTTCGGCCTTCAAGCTGACACCATTTTGTCAAACCCTCAAGCTATTCTCTTGATTGCGATCCCATTGCTTATTCAAACATACGCTATTTTTGCCATCGCCTACTTTGCTGCCAAGCGCATGAAGCTGCCCCACAACATTGCGGCACCGGCTTCCATGATAGGTTCATCCAATTTTTTTGAACTGGCGGTGGCGGTGGCGATTTCGCTTTTTGGGCTGCATTCAGGGGCCGCCCTTGCCACTGTGGTTGGAGTATTAGTGGAAGTACCTGTGATGTTGAGTTTGGTGTGGTTCGCTAATCGCACCCGCCATTGGTTTTCTTAATAACGTTTAATGTATAGGAGAAGGTTATGACAATTAAAGTGGGCATTAATGGTTTTGGCCGTATCGGCCGCTTGTCTTTTCGAGCGTCGTTCGATTGGGACGATATCGAGTTTGTTCAAATCAACGACCCAGCAGCTGATGCCGCAACCTTGGCACATTTGATCACATTCGACTCGGTTCATGGTCGCTGGCACCACGAAGCTCAAGCCGAAGACAATGTGATGATAGTGAATGGTCAACGTATCGTCTGTACACAAAACAAAACCATCGCAGAAACCGACTGGTCTGGCTGTGATGTGGTGATCGAAGCCAGCGGTAAAATGAAAAGCAAAGCCGTGCTGCAAAGCTACCTAGATCAAGGTGTAAAACGTGTCGTGGTTACCGCCCCCGTAAAAGAAGACGGTGTACTGAATGTGGTAATGGGCGTTAATCAAGATCTGTACGACAAAACGCAACACGCTATAGTGACTGCCGCGTCTTGTACAACCAACTGTTTAGCCCCTGTCGTAAAAGTCATTCATGAAACCTTGGGTATTAAACATGGTTCTATGACCACGATTCACGATATTACCAACACACAAACCATCATAGACGCCCCACATAAAGACCTGCGCCGCGCTCGCGCTTGTGGCATGAGCTTGATCCCAACCACGACGGGCTCTGCCACTGCGATTACGCATATTTTTCCTGAGCTACAAGGCAAGCTAAATGGCCACGCGGTACGCGTCCCCCTTGCGAACGCATCATTAACCGATTGTGTGTTTGAAGTAGAGCGAAGCACCACGGTAGAAGAAGTCAATAAGCTGTTAAAAACGGCTTCCGAAACCAGCCTAAAAGACATACTGGGATTTGAAGAGCGCCCTCTGGTATCCATTGATTACAAAACAGACCCACGCTCCAGCATTATTGATGCGCTATCCACCATGGTGATCAATGGTACACAGGTTAAACTGTATGTTTGGTATGACAATGAATGGGGCTACGCCAACCGCACCGCAGAATTGATGCGTATGGTTGGCCTTGGCGACAAGGAATAACAAACTATGTCTTGGCTAGCGCAGCTTTCACCGCAAATTCGTCAGTACATGGTGGTCACAGGTAACTACTGGGCCTTTACGCTGACCGACGGCGCCTTGCGCATGTTGGTGGTGTTGTATTTCTATGGGCTAGGTTATAGCCCATTTGAAATTGCCATGTTATTTATCTTCTACGAGATTTTTGGCGTTATTACCAACCTTGTTGGCGGTTGGCTCGGGGCTCGGCTTGGTTTAAACCGCACCATGAACGTGGGGCTGTTTTTGCAAATCCTTGCCCT
>CAZBUC010000233.1:0-4042 GCA_964494965.1 uncultured Maribrevibacterium sp. | reverse complement strand
TGTGTACTTCGCCCGACCTGACACCGTCATTGATAACATTTCTGTTTACAAGGCACGTATCAATATGGGAGATAGGCTGGCGGCTAAAATACAGCGTGAGTGGCTGGATCATGACATTGATGTAGTGATTCCTATTCCTGATACAAGCAGAACAGCGGCGCTTCAAATTGCCCAAGCGTTGAATATTCCGTTCCGTGAAGGCTTGGTGAAAAATCGTTACATTGGTCGTACTTTTATCATGCCCGGTCAAGCTGTTCGTAAAAAGTCAGTGCGTCAGAAGTTGAACCCAGTGCCTTTCGAGTTCAAAGACAAAACGGTATTGTTGGTTGATGATTCCATCGTCCGCGGTACAACCAGTAAAGAAATCATTGAGATGGCCAGAGAAGCTGGGGCGAAAAAGGTATACATTGCTTCTGCTGCCCCTGAAGTGCGTTACCCTAATGTGTATGGTATCGACATGCCAGCCGCAAAAGAACTGATAGCACACAATCGTACGGTTGATGAAATTTGTTCTTTAATTGGTGCCGATAAGCTGATTTTCCAAGATCTTCAAGATTTGATTGACGCTTGTATTGACGAAAAACACTCAGACGTTAGAGAGTTTGATACATCGGTTTTTGACGCAAAATACATTACAGGTAATATTGATGCGGCCTATTTGGCCAGTATCGAAGGCGCTCGCAACGATTTAAATAAAGCGTCTGTTGAAGATCGAGAGTCGAGTGATATGATGCACCCTATGTAATTTGGGCAGCATTTTGTGACAGATACAACTAAGCCAGGTCACGCCTGGCTTAGTTGTTTTTGGGTTTAATTTTTTGGAAGAATGGCTTGGAGTGAAGTAATGGCTGATTATAAAGATGCAACGAATGCGATTCGTGCTGGTATTCGTCAAACACAAGAACAGGAAAACAGCGAAGCCATTTTTATGACCTCAAGCTTTGCTTATGGCTCAGCGGAAGAGGCCGCCGGTAAATTCTCGGGCGATGACGACGGTAATGTGTATTCACGGTTCACCAACCCAACCGTCGCCTTGTTTGAAAAGCGTCTCGCGACACTTGAAAAAGGCGAGGCCGCGATTGCCACCAGTTCAGGAATGGCGGCGTTGATGACCTTGGCTTACAGCTTATTAAGCGCAGGTGATCGCATTGTGTGTTCACGTAATATTTTTGGGTCAACGGTGAAGTTCTTCAATGCTTATACTGTCAAGTTTGGTGTCGAAGTGATTTATGTTGATGCAACTGACTATGCGGCCTGGGAGGAAGCAATCAATGACAAGACGCGTTTTTGTTATTTTGAGACGCCATCCAATCCACTTTATGAAGTCGTTGATGTAGCCCGTGTTGCTGAGTTAGCCCACGCTAAAGGGGCTCTACTGTGCGTAGATACAGTACTTGCGACACCGGCATTACAAAATCCGCTAACCCAAGGTGCAGATATTGTCATGCAGTCAGCCACAAAATTCATTGATGGGCAGGGACGCTGTTTAGGTGGTGCTCTAATCGCCAGTCAGGAAATAGTTGATGTGTTCACTGCCTTCATGCGAAGTGCGGGTCCTTGCATGAGTCCATTTAATGCATGGGTATTGCTGAATGGGTTGGAAACTTTATCTCTTCGTATGACGGCGCATTCAGCGAACGCGATGAAATTAGCCGAATTTCTAGAAGCGCACCCTAAGGTGCTTAAGGTAAATTACGGCGGTTTGCCAAGTCACAAGTACCATGAGCTAGCAAAACAGCAGCAAAAAGATTTTGGCGGATTGCTGTCTTTTGAAGTGGAAGGTGGACGAAAAGCGGCTTGGTCAGTAATTAACGCCACTAAATTGTTATCTATTACCGGTAACTTAGGTGATACCAAAAGTTTAGTGACTCACCCAGCAACCACTACGCATGGCCGATTAACCGATGACGAAAAAGTGAAAGCTGGTATCACAGAAGGCCTTATACGTATCTCTGTAGGATTAGAGGACATAGAAGACATTATTGCTGATATCGATAAAGCGCTAGCGCAGCTGAATTAAGAAAGTCGCTATTGTTAATCGATACGTTGCTATATAAAGAGAAACGGGCATCACCCGTTTCTCTTTTTAGATTAAACCTCCTCTACATCACTCTTGTTAGGCATCACAGGGTGAGTCTGTAAGGTGTTAAGCTGTTTCCTTTCTTGTCTACGATAGCCGAGTACCAATAAGCATGGTGTTAATATCAGCGTGAGAGGGGTGGCAAAGGTGAGACCACCTACAATGGCAGTAGACAGCTGAGTCCACCACTGAGCTGAAGGAGCACCGATACTGAAGGCTTGATTCACGAAGTCGATGTTCAGCTGAAATACCATGGGAAGCAAACCCAGTATAGTGGTAATGGTCGTCAGCATAACTGGTCTTAAGCGTTGAACCCCTGTCCGTATAGCCGCTTCACGAACCATCAAACCTTGCTTTCTTAAACCATTAAAGGTGTCGATCAAAACAATATTGTTGTTTACCACAATACCCGCAAGCGCAATCACACCAACACCACTCATGACGACGCCAAAAGGCTGCCCCTTGACCATAAGTCCAATCAACACACCCATAGTAGAAAATACAACGGCACTTAAAATTAGCAAACACTGATAAAAATTATTGAATTGGGTTACTAAAATAATCGCCATGATAAAAAAGGCAATACCAAACGCTTTTAGCAAGAACACCATGGATTTTTGTTGCTCTTCTGTATTCCCTCTAAACTCATAGCTTACGGACTGATCGATGTTTGCGCTTTCTAATTTGGCACGAATTTCTTTTATAACCTCATCAACAACGAGGCCGTCTTGCACATCCGCATCGATTGTGATGGTTTTCTTTCCAGCGGTTCTATTAATAATCCCTTGTTTTGGTGCCGCGTAATGATGAATGAAGTTGCTTGCTGGGATGCTCCCTTGATTCGTCGGAATTTGTAGCTGATCAAGCTGCTCAATACTGCGCTGATTATTGGGATAACGTAGGATGATATCGATTTTATCGTCTGCCCCCTCGGGTAAAAAATCACTCAGCGTGATACCCGTGGTAATCAGTTTAATGACATTGCCAAGGCTGTTCACGTCGACACCATATCGACTGGCTTCTGCACGATCAATATCTACACGCCATTCTATTCCCGGCAAAGATCTATCATCACTCACAGTAAGAATGGCATCTTTTGCTAATAATTGCCGACTGATCTCATCAGCCGCTTGATTCAGTGCATCGGTGAAGTTTGAACTTAGTTGCAATTGAATATCGGCACCTGACTGAGGGCCACCTTGTTCTTTTTCTGCGCTCACTTCAATGCCTGGTATTTGTCGGGTTTTCTCTCTAATGCGTTCTAGAATAAGACTGGCAGAGTCACGCTGGTACCAATCAATAAACCCCATATTAATAGAGCCAATACTGTCAGGAGAGGCATTATTACCAGGACTGCTATAAGAGGTCACCACGACACTACTTAATTCTGGCAAACCGATCACTTGCTGTTCAACTTGTCTTACTAAAGCGTCTTTTTCTTCAAGTGATAAGTTGCCACGAGCGCGAACATCTAAATTCGCTGATTCAGGCTCAATATTAGGGAAAAACTCAACACCTTTACCAAAGTAGCCATAACTAATAAACACGCTAACTAGCAATCCAACGGTAAACACTAAGACCCAGATTGGTCGCTCAACTAAACTCGTTAAGGCTCTGCCGTAGGCACCTGTAATACCGGTAAGCTGGGTAAGATCCCCTGTTTCTGTGACGCGCAGTGACGCTAATGTTTTATTGTCGTAGGCACCTTTTTTTCCGATTAAGGAGCCAATAGTTGGAATAATAATGAGTGCCATTACCAAAGAAGAGGCAAGGGTGGCAATGATGGTGATGGGCATAAACTTCATAAACTCACCCACAATGTCTGGCCAAAACAATAACGGCATAAAAACCGCTAATGTGGTGGCGGTGGACGCCGTAATCGGCCATGCCATACGTTTTGCAGCTTCGCTGTAAGCTTGTCTCTTTGAGGCTCCCTCAGCCAGTTTTCTATCCGCGTATTCT
>CAZBUC010000232.1:0-4047 GCA_964494965.1 uncultured Maribrevibacterium sp. | reverse complement strand
GCTCTTGACCCATTAATTCGCTCTCAGCTACAAGATGAATTGATTGAGCTGCAAAAACGTCTTAACAAAACCATCATCTTTGTGAGCCATGACCTAGACGAAGCCCTCAAGATTGGTAGCAAAATTGCCATTATGGAATCGGCACGTATCATCCAGGAGGACACACCAGAACAAATCGTGCTGAACCCTGCGACGGAATACGTAGAACGCTTTGTCGCGCATACCAATCCGCTCAACGTGCTGTGCGGTGAATCCTTAATGACACCTATTGACAAACTCGCTGTCGAAGAAGAACGCGTTATCGTCAATAAAGACACCTGGATGACACTCACTAACGGTAAATTAGAATCGGTCGAAAACGAAAAAGGCCCGGTACCCACTGCCCGCTGGAGCCCAGAGACTATCCTCGCCAATGTACCAGATGGCACCGTCTTTATTGTGCCGGCTAATATTGCCATGCGCGATGCCGTCGAAATACGCTACCACACGAATCGCTTCCTAGTGTTAGAAAGCAAAGGCACCTGTATCGGCATACTCAACGACCACAATTTTTACCACGCCTTACTCGGTAAACATTTTGGACGCGAAGAAGCCGCAGCCTAATGATTCGCTTTTGACGGAGCCCAGATACCACAGGGTCAAATAAAAAGGCCAGAAGCTCTGCTTCTGGCCTTTTTTACTTTGCAATGGCGTTAAAACCAAGACACTCACATCATCACATGCTCAAACGATCACACGTTGAGCAGAAGATGTTCTCGCTCCCAAGAGCTGATAACACGGTTAAAGGTTTCAAATTCACTGCGTTTTACGCCCATATAGGCTTTTACAAAGTGTTCCCCCATGATGTCGCACAATGGTTGGCACTCTTCCAGTAGGCGCAAGCCTTCCTCTAATGTTCGAGCAATTTCCACTTCTTCTGATGGTGGGGTTTTGCCTTCCACCGGCTCTGTCGGTTGCAGCTTTTCCTTGATCCCAAGATAACCGCAAGCCAGAGTCGCCGCGATGGCCAAGTAAGGGTTGCAATCCGCCCCCGGAAAACGGTTTTCAATGCGCGTTCCTTCTGGGGCTGAAAACGGAATTCGCAGCCCGGCCGTGCGATTATCAAATCCCCATTGCATATTAATCGGCGCCGCCATATCCGGTGAAAAACGACGGTAGGAATTCACATTAGGGGCAAAAAAACTGATGGCATTGGGGGTGTATTTCTGCAGTCCACCAAGGTAGTGATAAAAGAGCTCACTGGGGCTGCCATTATGGTCAAAAATATTCTTACCCGTTTTACTGTCCACCAAGCTCTGATGAATATGCATGGCACTGCCTGGTTCATGCTGCATGGGCTTGGCCATAAAGGTCGCGTACATGCCGTGCTTCATTGCCGCTTCGCGTAACGTACGCTTAAAAACAAACACCTGATCAGCCAAATCCAGCGGATCACCATGAATAAAGTTGATTTCCATCTGCGCAGCGCCAGACTCATGAATCAAGGTATCTACATCCAAACCTTGCGCTTCGCAATAGCTGTAAAGCGTATCAATCACAGGGTTAAACTCGTTCACGGCATCAATGCTATAAGAGCGGCGCGAGGTTTCTCGCTTACCCGAGCGCCCAACAGCAGGCTTTAATTCATAATCTGGATCGGTATTCGGATCGATCAGATAAAACTCAACCTCAGGAGCGATCACGGGCGTAATGCCCTCTTTGGCGTACAAAGCCAGAATATTGCGCAAAATGGTACGGCTCGACAAAGGGTGCAACTGACCGCTTTTATCGTAACAATCGTTAATAATCTGCGCGGTAGGCTCATCTGCCCAAGGTACCAAGCGAAAGGTATTCGGATCAGGGTGTAACTCCATATCGCGGTCGCTGGCGTCCACCAGCTCGTAATGGTTATCCGCCCAATCGCCCGTCACACTTTGCACCAAGATGGTTTCTGGAATCCGGCCGCACAGCTCCGCTAAGAATTTATAGGTTGGATAAAACTTTCCACGGGCATTTCCCGTCATGTCAGCCAATGTAGACTCGACCTCGGTAATGGCATGTTCTTTCAAAAAGGCTTCAAATTCCGTCATAACTCACCTTATAGCACCCTCGTTTTAATCTCTTCAGGCTAAAATATTACATATTGCGATCTTACTCTATTG
Source organism: uncultured Maribrevibacterium sp. (assembly GCA_964494965.1). Taxonomy (GTDB): domain Bacteria; phylum Pseudomonadota; class Gammaproteobacteria; order Pseudomonadales; family Marinomonadaceae; genus Marinomonas. The sequence goes on along the minus strand of CAZBUC010000232.1, from coordinate 1,906 downwards.
CTCTATCATTCACACTACAGCAAAGCTGTTTTGTTAGCAGACTATCAAGTACTGGTTTAAAACACGCAGACCAAAACAGCGTAATCAACATAACAAACCTTTATTGCTGTTTGTTTTCATAGGAACCCAACGTTTGAACACACACGAAGCAACCTACTACGCAGCCAGCGCCAATACACTGACAGAGTACCCCACCCTACACGGTGAGCAAGACGTGGATATCTGCATTATTGGTGGCGGTTTTACGGGCGTGTCAGCGGCCTTACACCTTGCAGAGGCAGGATTCAACGTCAGCCTAGTGGAAGCCAACAAAATCGGCTGGGGAGCGTCTGGACGAAACGGCGGCCAACTGTGCCAAGGCCACAATATGAGTCACGACACCCTGGTAAAGCAAGTCGGCAAACACACCGCCGACCAGCTTTGGCAAAGCTCTGTTGACTCTGTTACCTTGGTAAAAGACCTCATCAAACGTCACCGTATAGAATGTGATCTTAGCGCTGGCGTTTTACACGTAGCGAGCAAGCCTAGCCACAGTGAAGCCTTGAAAAAATCCGTCGAATACACTCGTCAACAATTACAGTACGACCAAGTGGATTATCTGACTGCCGACGAGGTATCTGACTTGCTAGGCACCAAGCAGTATCATGGCGGTGAGCTATTCCGAGACGGTGCGCACCTGCATCCGCTCAACTTTGTCCTAGGCATGGCACAAGCCGCGACACACCATGGCGCCACACTTTATGAAGCTTCCCCCGTTATTTCCTATAAAACAGGAGAAAGGCCCGAAGTCGTAACGGAGAAAGGCAAAATACGTTGCCGCTACCTGCTCTTCGCCTGCAATGGTTATTTAGGCAAACTGAACCATGCCGCCGCCAAGAAGATCATGCCAATTAACAACTTCATCATCGCGACCGAGCCATTGAGCGACGAGATTGCCAACCGTATTAACCCCGAGCGTTTGGCGGTTGCCGATTCTAAGTTTGTAGTAAATTACTTTCGCCTGTCGGCCGACAAGCGTTTGCTCTGGGGGGGTGGCGAAAACTACCGTCAACGCTTTCCAAACGACATTGCCCGCTTTGTCAAAAAACACATGCTGGCCGTGTACCCTGAATTGGCAAATCATAAGATCGACTATGCTTGGGGCGGCACGTTGGCTATTACCCTTAATCGCATGCCTCACATTGCCCGACAAGAAGCTAACGTGTTTGTTGCTCAGGGGTATTCAGGCCACGGCGTGGCCTTGGCAACCTACGCCGGAGCGCTGTTTGCCAAAGCCGTGCAAGGTTCATTAGAAGGCATAGACGCCTTCGAGCGCCTACCAACGAAAGACTTTCCTGGCGGCACCCTTTTGCGCTGGCCCGGTCTGGTGGCGGGTATGTTGTATTATTCAACGCTCGATAAACTGCCTTAAAAAGAGGCTATTTTTAAGGCTTTTTTAAACGCTGTTTTTTTACCCACGGTATTACGAGAGTCGCTTCAAAAACTGCCCGACCCAGGTCATCAGTGGCAAGGCGTTAATACTCCCGTTGACCAAGGACGCTCTGGCCGCCATGGCTTGTTCTTTGGTCAACACAGCACCCTCATAAAAATCGATCAGAGCGCGCTCGTAGGTGATCGAAAACTCAGGGTGACCTTGAACCGTCAAAATATGATCGTCGTACAATAATCCCGCATACTGACAAAAGTCCGAACGTAAAAAAGTCCGTGCCCGTTGCGGTTTTTCCACCACTTGATCTTGGTGAAAAGCACACAAAGCAAGACGGTTCGTCTCAGGTAAAACAGGCACAGACTCGCACACCGCATAATCATGGATGCCCACACCCCACCCGCCTTGAAATTTGTCAACGCGCCCTCCTAGAGCGCGCGCAATCACCTGATGACCAAAACAAATCCCCACCAAGGGACG
>CAZBUC010000231.1:0-4065 GCA_964494965.1 uncultured Maribrevibacterium sp. | reverse complement strand
CAGTGGCACTTATGATGTTCAAGACATTTTGCCCTCTATCCGTGGTGGCTTGTCTTATGACGGCACCATGTATGCTTCTCCATTTTATGGTGAAAGCTCCATGGTTATGTATCGAAAAGACCTAGTAAAAGCCGCTGGCATGGAAATTAATGACAGAGACAGCTGGGAACACATTCGCGATGTGGCCGCGGCTGTCAATGATCCAAGCAAAGGCATCTATGGCATTTGCTTACGTGGCAAAGCGGGTTGGGGTGACAACATGGCATTCATGACCTCCATGGCAAACTCTTTTGGAGCACGCTGGTTTGATGAAAACTGGAAGCCTCAACTGGAAACAGCAGAGTGGAAAAACGCGGTAAACTTTTACGTTGACCTGTTAACCAAATACGGCCCTCCAGGCTCAAGCAGCAACAGCTTTAATGAAAGCTTGGCATTATTCAATGAAGGCAAGTGCGGCATGTGGATTGACGCTACCATCGCTGCGTCTTTCGTAACCGACCCTAAACAAAGCAAGGTCGCTGACCAAGTAGGATTTGCACAATCCCCCATCTCTGTTACGGAGAAAGGCGCAAATTGGCTGTGGTCATGGGCGCTTGCCATTCCTGCTGCCACAAAAAATGCAGAAGCAGCACAAACCTTTGTTCGCTGGGCAACCTCTAAAGAGTACATTCAGTTAGTCGGCAATAAAAACGGCTGGGCGGCAGTGCCTACTGGAACAAGGGCAAGCACTTATGCTAACCCGAAATTCCAACAAGCTGCGGTATTTGCAGAAGCTGAATTAAAAGCCATCAATTCAGCAGATCCAACTGACAGCACACTGAAACCTTCTCCATACGTTGGCGTTCAATTCGCCGCTATCCCTGAGTTTCAAGCCATTGGAACGACAACGGGGCAAATGATATCAGGGGCGTTGGCTGGTTCTTTAACCGTGGATCAAGCACTGAAATCGGCGAATACGTCTGCAGATCGTCAAATGCGTCAGGCGGGTTACTACTAACCCTCTCTAACACAGAAATAGGGCATTGCCCTATTTCTGATTCGCCCTAATCAAGCCCAAAACTCCGCTTATAATAAGAGAATCATCACATGAAGCGCTCAATTACTCGCTTATTAATGGCGCCATCCGTCATCATGCTATTGGTTTGGATGCTTATCCCCTTATCCATGACCATGTATTTTTCCACCATACGGTACAACTTACTCTACCCAGGTCAGAATAACTTTGTTGGCTTAATGAACTTTGAGTTTTTCATTACCGACCCAGGTTTTATTCCTGCTGTAGCCAACACACTCATTTTATTGCTCTCAGTTTTGATCATTACTGTGGTGTTGGGCGTGATGTTGTCGGCGCTGATTGATAAACCTTTTTTTGGACAAGGCATCGTTCGCGTCTTGTTAATCTCCCCCTTCTTTATCATGCCAACGGTCAATGCGTTAGTTTGGAAGAACATGATGATGAATCCAGTCTATGGCATTTTTGCTTGGATTTCTCAGTCGTTAGGACTGGAGCCGATTGACTGGCTTTCTAGTTATCCTCTCATGTCTGTCATTATTATGGTCAGCTGGCAGTGGTTGCCTTTTGCCATTCTCGTTTTCGTTACCGCTTTGCAATCACAAGATAGCGAGCAAAAAGAAGCGGCACAAATGGACGGAGCCACTGGGTGGCATATTTTCCGCTATCTGACGATCCCCCATCTCGCTCGCCCTATTGCCGTGGTCGTGATGATAGAAACGATTTTTCTGCTGGCTATTTTTGCCGAAATATTTGTGTCAACTGGCGGTGGGCCGGGCTACGACAGTACCAACTTAGCGTATCTCATCTACAACCAAGCATTGCTGCAATATGACGTTGGTGTGGCTTCTGCGGGTGGTTTGTTTGCCGTAATACTTGCCAATATCGTGGCCTTTTTCCTAATTCGTGCCGTCGGCAAAAACTTAACGGTGTGAGGTAAATACTATGACACTTAACCAACAACGAAAACTCAAAACCATTTTCACCGGACTGTTCGCATGGACAGTAGCATTGGTCCTCTTTTTCCCCATTTTTTGGATGTTTATTACCTCATTTAAAACAGAATTACAGGCGATATCCATACCGCCCACTCTGTTTTTTGAACCCACTTTTGATAATTTCAGGATAGTACAAGAGCGTAGTGATTACCTTCATCATGCTTGGAATTCCGTAGTCACCTCATTTGGTTCAACCATTTTGGCATTGATCATTGCCATCCCAGCAGCGTATTCAATGGCGTTTTTCCCAAGTAAGCGTACCAAGGATATTTTGCTATGGATGCTCTCCACCAAAATGTTGCCAGCGGTAGGCGTGTTAGTGCCCATTTACATTCTTTGTCGTAACTACGGCTTACTCGACACAAAAACGGCATTGGTGATTATTTTCACGCTGATGAATTTGCCTATCATTGTTTGGATGCTGTTCTCCTATTTCAAAGATTTGCCAAAAGAAATCCTCGAAGCCGCACGCATGGACGGCGCTACCCCTTGGGATGAAGTGGTTAAAGTTGTGCTGCCACTATCTGTAGGGGCGATCTCCTCTACCGCACTTTTATCTATTGTGCTGTGCTGGAACGAGGCTTTTTGGTCGCTCAACCTAACCGCATCCGATGCCGCGCCATTAACCGCAATGATTGCTTCTTACTCCAGTCCTGAAGGTCTGTTTTGGGCCAAGTTGTCTGCAGCATCCACAATGGCTTGCGCACCAATCGTTATTTTCGGTTGGTTCTGTCAAAAACAATTGGTCCAAGGCTTAACGTTCGGCGCCGTAAAATAATTATTAGGAAGTCTTTTTTATGTCTTACTTAACCATCACTGATCTACAAAAACACTATGACAGCTACCACGCATTGCGTGGTATCAACCTCACTATTACAGAAGGTGAATTCGTCGTCTTCGTTGGCCCATCAGGCTGCGGCAAGTCAACCTTGCTACGAACCATTGCCGGTCTTGAATCCAGCACGGGCGGCAACATTGAATTAGACGGCCGAGACATTACCGAGGTGGCATCATCTAAACGTGACCTTGCCATGGTGTTTCAATCCTACGCGCTTTATCCACACATGACGGTGGCAGACAACCTTTCCTTTGCGCTTCGACTCGCCAAAGTATCTGACGCTGAAATCAAAGAAAAAGTACGTTCAGTGTCGGCTTCATTGCAACTGGATGCCTTATTAGAACGCAAGCCAAAAGAACTATCCGGTGGACAGCGCCAACGGGTAGCGATTGGTCGCGCCATTGTGCGCCAACCAAAAGTCTTCTTATTTGATGAGCCGCTGTCCAACCTCGACGCCGCCCTTCGCGTACAAATGCGCTTGGAGTTGGCTCGTCTGCATAAGAAGCTTGGCACCACCATGATTTATGTCACCCACGATCAGGTCGAAGCCATGACATTGGCAGATCGAGTGGTCATTTTGAATGCAGGCCAAATAGAGCAAGTAGGAACTCCCCTTGAGCTTTACCGCCAGCCAAACAGTCGCTTTGTAGCTGAGTTCATTGGCACGCCTAAAATGAACCTGATCCCAGCAAACAAAATAGTCCGTCACGAAGACAACCTAGCGATTGATTTACTTGGCCAGCAGATTATTTTCCCTGCTAATCGACTAAAAGGCCCACTGCCTAAAAGTGCCATCGTCGGCATTCGCCCTGAACACATGGCATTGGTCGAAAGAGAGGGTGATTTGTCTGGTCGTATTGAGTTGGTTGAACATCTCGGTTCTGAAGCTTACGCCCACCTTCAGTTGCCTAGTGATCAAACCATCATTATCAAAGCGCCCGCTCGAACTGAGCTAAAAGACGGACAAGAAGTCAGTATCAAGATTGATATCTCGGAAATTATTTTGTTTAACGAAAACGATCGAGTTATCTCTATCATTCCAGAGGAAGTGTCATATGACTAACTACTTACAGGCTTCTTCTCATGCTGAGCAGCTTTCTGTTCAAGACTATGCGAAAGGCGCCATTCAAGCAGGCATAGTGCATTTAGGTGTGGGCGCTTTTCACCGGGCGCACCAAGCCGTCTACATTGACCGATTATTGGCGCATGACGCACAG
>CAZBUC010000230.1:0-4090 GCA_964494965.1 uncultured Maribrevibacterium sp. | reverse complement strand
GATACAGTGTCTGCTTGCTTAGTAATAGAAAGACTTTGATTTATCATAAAGTAGGCATTCTTCGAGATCGTACAATCAATAAGAGTACTGGCGCACCAATAATAGCGGTGAGAACGCCCAAAGGCATTTCCGCAGGTTGAGCCACGAGGCGGGAAACCACGTCTGCGGCAATCACAACGATCGGTCCGAGTGGCAAGCATAACCACAAGGTACGACGAATATCGGGGCCTACCAAGGCCCGAGCAGCAAAAGGAACCACGAGACCAATAAACGCCACGGGGCCGGCAATGGCGGTGGCGCCGCCAACCAATAAGGCAACGGCGACGATAACCACGGCCCGAATCCGCTTTGGCTTATGGCCAAGACCAATGGCAACACGTTCGCCAAGGGCTAATGAGGCGAGAGGTTTGGCAACATACAGAATACATAATAATGCAATCATCATTGAGGGTAATACGGACGTGAGTGTGTTGATATCTCGTCCTGCCACACTGCCCGTTACCCAGAAACGAATTTCGTCCGCGGCTCTTTGATCAAACAAAAGTATTAAAGAGGTGACCGCAAAGAGTAGGCTTGATAAAGCCGCCCCAGCGAGCACTAAGCGGATTGGATCATTCTGTTGTCCTTGCATTCGAGCGACACTAAGAACACACAGGCAGCCGAGTAGAGCACCGAATTGCGCAACACCGACAGTGAGTGTGGCCGTGCTGGCACCCAGTACCAAGGTGAGAGCAACAGCAAATGAACTGCCAGCACTGACACCGAGTAAGCCGGGCTCTGCCAGCGGGTTACGCGCCACGGACTGCATCAGTGCGCCAGCAATCCCCAGTGTTAGTCCAACGAACAGGCCAACAAGGGTTCTCGTAAGGCGTAAATGAAATACAGTGAACTCTGCGTCTGCAGAGCCATTGCCGAGTAACGTTTGTAAGGATGTTTGAGGTGAAAGCGCCCCTGCACCCAGCAACAAACTTAACAAACAGCACAGTGCCAGCACGAAAAGTGCTGACACAAAAACACCAGACAATGGTCGTTGTGCAGGCGCGATGTGAAACCAATTAGTCATCTAGGTTATTTAATCTTATTGTCAATCATTGCTTCAATGTCATCCAAGATAGCATGGGCAGCCAACGGGCCTGCTGCACTTGTCCACAACTGGCCATTTACCAAGATAACCTTGTCTTCTTTTACCACGTTGAGGCGTGAAAAGGAGGGAGAGGTCTTGGCGGCTTCCAGCGCGTCTTTCCCTTCTGTATTTAACGTTGCTAAAAATAGCCAGTCACTGTCTACTTTGGTTAAGTTTTCTAAGCTAAGTGGGCTGCTGTGAGGGCGTCCTTCTTTGATCACACCGGCATCATTGATATTAAATCCCGTGGCGGCAAGCACATCCGAAGCAAAAATTTGCGATGACATAACAATTGGGCCTTGGGGCATCCAGCGTGCCAGTGTTGCGGAACGTTTGTCTTCAGGTAGCTTGGCGGTGATGATGGATTTCAACGCGTTTTCACGTTCTTTTATGTCATTCAGAACGAGATCCATGGCTTCGCTTTTGTTGAGTGCTTGCGCATAGACTTTGGCAATGGTGATCCAGCTATCGGATACCATTCCAGGGGAGATAGGGACGATGGTCGGCGCAATTTTGGATAAGATAGTGTATTGATCCTGAGGCAAGCTTGCAGACGCTAGAATAAGATCTGGACGTTGTGCAGCAATGGCTTCAAGGTTGTTTTGGCGTGATGTACCGACTATGTTGACGCCCGACGCACGTTCTTGAATGTATTCTGCCACGGAATCTCCGCCACGTGTCGCAACAGCCCCTAGCGGTTTGATGCCCAGCGCAATCGCACTATCCAGTGCATCTTCAGACAGTGCTACCACACGTTTTACATTGTCATTTACTTGAACGTTACCGTATTGGGTCGCAAGTGTTATGTTATCGGCAAAAACAGAAAAAGAAGAGGTAACACAAGCGCAAAGTAAGAGTTTCTTAAAAGAAGACAATGAAGACATGAAGCGTCCTTTGATAAAATTAGCGTTGGTTGAAATAAATATACTATGCTAATAATAACGCTTCTTATTAATATTTGTAACCAAATAGTTTTCACTCACCGTCGCGCAAAGCGGAACATGCCGTTTTAGAACATGACAATGCCCTGATGATTAATGTTCTAGTGGTGGTAGATCACTGGGGTCAATTAAGCTGTGCTCTGCTGCAATGTGTAACAGTTGGCTAACTTGTTCATCTGGTGCAAGAAGGTGCAGAGGGGTGTGATTACCCTGTGTGGCGATAGCTTCATTTAAATTGACATCGCGCTCCTCAAACCAAGAGTAAACGCTTTGCACCTCAAAGCTAGGCTCTAATCCTTTGATGTCGTAAGTGGCCTCAATAAGAATGCTTAATGTTTCTGGGTCAAGGGCATAAATCACATCGGTATCAAACTCATTGATCCATTCAGCCAAAATGTCGCTGGCCTCAAAACCAAACTCGTAGAGTTGTTGTTCCATAATGTCGAGGGCATTAGGCTCGATGGTGTGATCTTCTAGCCATTCGTCATCAGGAATTACCAACACTTCTTTTATTTGTGCTTCGTGGGTTGACCAAGTAAATAGCAAGGGAAAAGCGGGCTCGTCAGGAGAGTTAGCGACAGCTGTGATGAATATAGGTAAACTTGCCATAATTTAGAACCAATGTGTGATTGTTAAGGAAGAATAAAATGACCAGCCGAATCAAAATAAGCAGCGCATTCGATGGCGGTAACATCTCCGTAATTAGTACTACAGAGCCTGACAATATTAGAGTAAAGATCCCCAATGATACAAACTCTAAATTTCTTCAGTGGTTTTATTTCCGTCTGCAAGGTGGCATGGGTGAGCATTGCGTTATTCATTTTGATAATGCAAGCGATGCCGCTTACCCCGATGGTTGGGTCGATTATCAGGCGGTCGCTTCCTATGATCGTGAATATTGGTTTCGTGTACCCACTGAATACCTTGATGGCAAATTGATTATCTCGCATCAACCTGAGCAAGACAGTGTCTACTATGCTTACTTTGCGCCATACAGCTATGAACGCCACTTAGACATGATAGCTTGGGCCGCCAGTCATGAGGACTGTATTACCGATCACCTAGGTGAAACGGCCGAAGGACGAGATATCACCTTGCTGGAAGTCAGTAAGACACAAGGTTTAGCAAAAAACATTTGGATTATTGCTCGTCAACACCCTGGCGAAACCATGGCAGAATGGTTTATCGAAGGCTTGCTAGAGCGTTTATTTGATGAGTCCCATCCGATTGCTCGCTCGTTGCTAGACCAATGTCGTTTTTACATAGTGCCCAATATGAACCCGGATGGCGCTGTATTGGGTAATTTGCGAGTCAATTCAAAAGGTGTCAATTTGAATCGCGAGTGGAAAAATCCATCAGCGGAGTTTAGCCCCGAAGTATTGGCTGTGCAGAAAAAGATGGCAGAAACGGGCGTCGATATGTTTCTGGATATTCATGGTGACGAAGCGTTGCCTTTCAATTTTGTTGATGGTTGCCAAGGAGTGCCATCTTTTGATGACCGTATGGCCGCGATGGAATCCTTGTTTAAAGAGACTTTTGTGGCGGTGAGCCCAGATTTCCAGTCGCAAATCGGTTATCAGCCTGATCAGTTTGGCGAAGCCAATTTGACTGTGGCCACTAAGTGGGTAGGGGAAACCTATCGCTGTTTGTCTTTTACCTTAGAAATGCCATTTAAGGATAATCAGAATTTGCCAGATGATGTAGTAGGCTGGTCCCCCGAGCGCGCTAAGATTTTGGGGGCAGACGTTCTTTACCCCATTTATCAGGTTATTTTAAGCTCGCACATGAAAGCAAATGAGTGATTTATATGTGATTAATCCGTGTTTGCTATCTAGCGCGTTTTGCGAATTTGCATTAGGATTTGCTCCGTCGAAACGGCAATAAATAAATCCTTCTTTATTTATTATATCAATCTCTTGTTAGGACAAACAAAAATGCCAAAGGCGAGTGAAATTAAAAAAAATACGGCGATTAGCTATGACGGTAAAACCTATATCATAAAAGATATTGAGCGTTCAGTCCCTCA
>CAZBUC010000229.1:0-4091 GCA_964494965.1 uncultured Maribrevibacterium sp. | reverse complement strand
TCTTCATCCAAGATCTTCAAAGCGCTCCAAAAATTCAAGCATCAATTCTAAGGTGTCTAGCAGCGCTCAGAACACCTCTTAATTTTTTTTACTTACGATTCATCGTTTAAGAGTATTTTGTTTGTTCTAGCTCATTATAGGCACCTCTCAATCGATCCTCAGAGGTGTAGCTACCCTCAAATACAAAAAGGAACGCGCGAATATTAATATTAATATTTTATTTTGATTAAAGAAAGATTAAAGAAAGATTAGAGAGATTTTGAGCATCGGCTGAAAGTATTGTTGTGTATGGGTTATGGGAGTTTTCCACAGGGGAAAAATATGTGTCAAAACACGGTAGTTTCATGTGTCAAAACACGGTAGTTTCATGTGTCAAAACACGGTAGTCATGTGTCAAAACACGGTAGTTCATGTGTCAAAACACGGTAGTTCATGTGTCAAAACACGGTAGTCCATGTGTCAAAACACGGTAGTCCATGTGTCAAAACACGACACCTTTTTGGCAACAGTCGAGCGGTAAGCGTCACCATTGAGTCACACGATAGCGGTGCGGTGGCTCTCTGAATGTTGTTTATTCTATTCGCGGCTTCGGAAGGGATTTATATGGCTTGGTTACAGTAACCTTACCCTGCTTAAACTCGTTCTCGTCGTAGCATTCCAGCGCCCCGATTTCTATCAATGTTTTGAGGGCTTTTTTCAAATCTCTCTTGAAACCATATTTATCTTTGTTCCCGCTGCCTGTAATTCTATGCAAATATTCACTCGTCAGAGGCAAAGAGCGTTCGTTGTGACTGCTCCATAGTCCATGCAGGGCAAGCGCAAGCGGCTTGCCCTTTAGCTTCTTGCGCTGTTCCCAGTGAAGCGCCGTCCATTCATGGTCATGGAAAATCTTGATAAGTTCCCTGTTTAGAGTTAGCTTGTAATGTTTGGTTTGTTCATCAATCAGAAAATTATCTACCAAGCTACCGCCATAGGTAAAACGCTCTGTCTTCACCTCAACCAGACAGGCAGCTAGACGCCTGACGCTTTCTTCCAGCCTGTCCCGTTCTCTGCCGCCATCTTTAAGCCCCATATGCTTGATGATGCTGTAAGCGGTAAAACTGCACTCTACGCCCAAAGGAGTGTCATGCGCTAAATCTACCAAGGCAAGCCATACGGTTAAATCACACTGATTTAACCGTTCTCCTGTAAATTTAATCGCGTAATTTTTTTGACTAAAAAGAGTTTCGTTTTTTAGGTATTTTGTTTCGCCTCTTCTCTCAATCGCCGCGAATAGGGCAGAGCGTAGAAAAGCGTTCGGACAGCCCCGCCTTGCCTCTGTCCACAGCGGAAGCTGAATCACCTGCGCGGATTCTCGCTGTCGGCTGATTTCAGCCATATTGCGGCAACGCTCGTCAATGTCTTGAAGCCAAGCGGCTTTATTTGTTTCTGGCTCTTGGCTGTTCATAGTTATCGCTTCCCGACTCGCGCTATAGGCGGCTTTTTATGACTGCTGTAGTAAGCGTTTAGTAGCCTCCTTTTCCAGAAGCCACTCTTGCATGGTGATCTGCCTTCCATCTCCATCAATTCCAATCAAACCACCATGATTTAAAGCAAAACCTATTTTTCTAATGTCCCATAGAATTAATTTTTGGTCTTCAACTTGGTAATTCTCAGAGTGCTTTGAATCGCCAAAACACCTGTTTAAATAAGCTGTTGCTGCTTCAGGCGTTCCGAGCGCATGGATAAGAGATGGCATAATGACATTTACAAGAACGCTAGCCGCTGTCATTTGCATTTCTATTTGTTCGTCCGACTGATTTTCTTCGAGCGGCTGTTTAAGTTCTCTGATTTTTTTGCTCATGCGACTTGTTCGGCCTAATTTTTTAATTATTTAACTACCATAATTTTTTAGATCGCGTCTGACAATGACTCAGCCACATATCGTTTCGTTCACAAGCTCACAAATGAACTAATGAATAATTTCAATAATTCAATCCTGACCAATAACAGGCACATTATATTTGCGGAACAGGTCGTTAAGAGCTTGGGCTAGCAGTTCCTGCATGTCACTATCGGTCTGCGCCTGCACCATACGCAGGCTCTTCCGAAAAGCTGGGTCAAGATAAGCCCCGATATGAATTTTTCCATCACGACCTTTAGCCGTGCTGTTTTTGCTCTGCGATCTTAGTACTGGCTCTGGCGGTTTAGCCTGCTTCTCAAGCTGGGCGCGAACTTCTGACATTTTACTCATTATCACAATCTCACTATTTTACAAATTCACAATTTCACAAACGAACTGATACAGACATTCTAACTCCGCAGCAGCTTTACCTTCGGGGTCAAGTTCTTGAGCTGTCTTACCGGAAATCAAGGCTTCACCGTAAGCCGTCCGCTGACAGAGATAAATGGGACAAACTTTCATCCCATAAAGTTCATGCACAGTGGCACGAACTTCCTCAGCCTGTTTTGAAGCTTGCGGATGAATACCGTTCAACACGACAAAAGCAGGGGGATTACCTGCCATCATCACGAGATCATTAGCAGCGGGTAAAACTTCAAGTTCAATGATGGTGCTGCGGGTCGGAATTAACACCAGATCGGCAACACGAGCAGCAATCAAGGCACTATCATCACTTCGTCCTGCCGTATCCACGATCACGAAATCAACCCCAGTTTTCTTGGCAGTGTCTAGTGTTGGTTTCAAACGGCTTGCTTGTGCCGAGACAACAGCAGGGTTTTCGTCTTCGCGGCGGTCTTTCCACTTACTAGCCGATGCTTGCGGATCAAGGTCAATGATCGCAACGGTTTTGCCGCTACGAGCGATTGCCACAGCCAAACCAACCGCAACAGTTGTTTTGCCAGTACCGCCTTTCTGACCAATGACTGATATTGTGAACATTTGAACTCCCGAACAAGTTCTTAAATGAGATTGTGAACTTATGAACCGAACATGTCAAGTGACGAAAACTATCTAAACAAGCCCGTTTGCCATCAACTGAGTTGCGAACTATAGTTTGCTATGTTATAGATTCGGGAGTGTGAGCAGGTGACGAAGGCAAGGACACCCAAGCGAGTTATTGCTTACCAGAAACCCAACGAGGAAGAACCGTTCACCATATGGCTGGACGGGCTACGAGACAAAATAACGCGGCGGCGTATTCTTTTGCGTGTTTACCGTCTGGAGCAAGGTAATTTTGGCGATTGCAAACCAGTTGGTGATGGGGTGAGCGAACTGCGCCTGTTTTTTGGCGCAGGCTACAGGGTTTATTTCGGCGAACACGGAAACGATCTGATTGTTTTGCTCTGTGGTGGGGATAAAAGCAGTCAGGATGCAGACATTCAACAGGCAAAAGTCTTTTGGCAGAGGTATCTAGACAATGACCAACTATAGAACGCTCAGCGAAGTGACAGAAGATTACCTTCGCAAACACCCTGAAGAAATTGATGATTTCGTCATCGAGCTTTTTGATGAATATGCAGAGACGGGCAGTGACGGGGCGTTGCTTTCTGCCCTGCGAGTTGTTTGCCGCGTGAAGGGCGTTACCCAGATTGCCGACACGGCTGGTCTAAGCCGGAAGGGGGTGCAAAAAGCCCTTTCGGAAAATGGCAACCCGCAATTCAGCAGCGTAAACGCGATTATGAACGCTATGGGCTACCGTTTAACCCCGCAAAAACTGGCAGCAACAGCCCACAGCCCTCAATAACCTTGTGATCGCCAAGCCTCTCAAACCCACTTGGTTTGATGCAGATCATTAGATCAAGGTTTGGTAAAGCAATCAATTTGAAACTGTAAGTGACAGAGCAGAGGGCTTACTCTGAGCTGCTGCTAATCGTCAGGGTCGAAAATCACGTCCAGATCACGCGCACCATGCAAAACCCGAACAACCCTGATGCCGTTGGACATGACGAAGGAAAAAACCACATAAGTTTTGAAATATATAGCACCAGGTGCTATATCTGTTGAGATAGGAATGTGTGATGAAACTCCACAAAACTCCTCAGTTCAACCGCTGGGCAAGGAAAAATGATTTAGAGGATAATGACCTCTGCAACGCAGTGCGAGAAATGGCTGAAGGACTTTATGAAGCCGATCTGGGGGGCGGTCTTTT
>CAZBUC010000228.1:0-4101 GCA_964494965.1 uncultured Maribrevibacterium sp. | reverse complement strand
TACTCGATGTTTTTTCCGATCAATATGACGGCCCTTTTTCTGCGCATAGGCTCCCCATAACATAAACACCACTCCTTGATGCTCATTGTTAATGAGTTCAATGATCTTATCTGTAAATGGCTCCCAGCCTTTATTCTGATGAGACCCCGCTTTGCCCGCTTCAACAGTCAATACACTGTTTAACAGCAATACGCCTTGTTTGGCCCACGGCAATAAAAAACCCTGTGGCGCAGGCGTAATACCTAGGTCCATTTCGAGCTCTTTATAAATATTCACCAATGAGGGCGGCACTTTGACATCTGGCTTAACAGAAAAGGACAAACCATGGGCTTGCCCTTCACCATGATAAGGATCTTGCCCTAAAATCACGACTTTTACTTGCTCAAAAGGCACCTCATTGAGAGCCGTAAACCGCTCATTTTCTGGAGGGTAGAGCACCTTCCCCTGTTCTTTTTGTAGGGTAAGAAACTGCTGCAAAGCACGCATATACTCTTTATTAAATTCATCGGCTAAACGCATTTGCCAAGAGGGAATTAACATTCTATTTTACTCTTATCTCAACAAGACATTACAAAAAAGGATTGAGCGATGGTCTGGTTTTAAAGTCCATATAAGAAGACCATGCTGTGGCATCGTTTGGAGTGGTTAAATATTTTAACAGTAACCAAACCATTTCCCGCAGCGAGTACGCCAAACTGTATTGCGCGATTTTATCTAGGGTCGTTTCTACTTCAAGACTGCCATCGTAAGCTTGTATTAAACGTATTTGCTGCAAAGCAGTCAGATTGTGCGAGCGGGCTACAACAGCAAGATCAAACAGTGGATCCCCCATGCCAGCACATTCCCAATCAATTAACCAAAACGAGCTATCATCCATTAACACATTCTTGGGATTTAAATCATTATGGCAAAGCACAGGTGATGAGGTTGACGCCACCCGAGGCAAATTGATAAAGAGTCCTCGCACATAACCAAACTCTTCTTGAAGATCTTGACGACGGGACAATAAACATTCGACGGATTGAAGATAGTGCGCAATCAGTGCATAAATGCAAAAAGAGCGGCTGACCTTAGGCAAGGCATGGACGCGTTTTAAAGCGCTAGCCATTGTATGAATACTGGCGGTGGAGTGAGTAACATCCCAACTCAAAGAAGGTTGTTCGACAAACGGACAGGCAAAGGCTCCTTGCTCATCATGCCAATATACCGGTGGGGAAAGGCCGATTTTTGCAGAGCTAAGCAAAATCGCTATTTCATTTTGCCTATCTATATTAAAAGCCGACTCATCCAACCCTGGAACGCGAAGCACCAAACGAGGCCTATCTTGCCAAGAGATCAAATACACCTGATTTGAAAAACCTTCTTCTAGCAAAGTGCTATTCACTTCCGTTCTAGCAGGCAATAGGCTGGCCATGTTAACTAAATACTCAGATAATGTTGTCATTTTACATCATTTTATTGCCAGAATTGTAAGTGGCTGTCAGAATGAATAACTCAACCATCCGAGTCAATAGACAACTTTGAAGCAGATCAATGAATAAACACGAAGACATTATTCGTAAGATACAAGAAAGACTGAGCACCTTAAGCAAATCCGAGCGAAAAGTTGCAGAGGCGATTCTTGCCGACCCCAAAACCACAATCCACTCAAGCATCGCCAAACTGGCCGCGAGAGCTGAAGTGAGTGAGCCAACCGTGAACCGCTTTTGTCGCAGCCTCATAGGCAGCGGGTTCCCTGATTTTAAAGTCTCCCTTGCCCAAAGCCTTGCAACAGGAACGCCCTATGTGAACTTAAACGTAGAGCCAGATGACGCACCGGGTGCCGTTACCGCGAAAATATTTGAAGCCGCTAAAAACAACCTCACTCGTGCCCAAGAAATTTTACCCGAATCTCTTATAAGTCGTGCCGTAGATGTATTAGCTCAAGCGCGCCGAATAGAGTTTTATGGTTTGGGAGCGTCGGGGCCGGTTGCAAAAGATGCCCATCATAAGTTCTTCCGTTTGAATATGCCGGTTGTTGCTTATACCGATATATTGGTACAGCGCATGGCCGCAGCAGGGGCTCATGCTGGTGATGCCATCGTGGTCATTTCTTACACAGGTAGAACCTTACCGTTAATTGAAACGGCAAGAGTCGCAAGAGCAACTGGCGCCTCCGTGATTGGCATTACCAATCCGGACTCTCCACTAACCGAACACTGCTCTATCGTCTTGCCAATTGAAGAAACCGAGGATACGGATATCTACACCCCCATGAGTTCACGGATTGTGTATCTCACCTTAATTGATGCCTTAGCAACAGGCGTGTTACTAAAACGCGGACCTGAGTTCAATGCGCATCTTCGTAAGCTAAAACAAAGCGTGCAAGACACTCGTCTACCTAAGGTAGAAAAGTAAGGGGTTACAAAAACCGACATGGTCGTTAAAAAGCAACAAAAGCCACGACCTATCCGCTGAAAAAAAGGAAAGCACCTAACATGGGCTTTCCTTTTTTATGGTAATTCTTCTTTGAGTTATTTCACGCTTTGCCCGTGCTTTTTAGCAAAACTCTCGCTTTCGCAGCAAATGTCAGAGTTTTTTGCAATTCAGCCAGATTTTTTTGAAAGATAATCCCACTTTAGCCACTTAGAATCAGCGCAGTTCTTTTTGCAAACCAGCGTATTCTGTCTTTTGTTGACAAGAATCCACCTAACCGCTGACAAAAAGAACATTCACAACACTGAAATAATATTCGAATGCTGTTCAGATAAATCTTTTATTCGACTTTTTTGCCCGGTATGCATCATCTAGTACCAATACAAACCGTTCTTTGTATTTGCAAACAACGCCCGTTGTAAAAGACGACTGCATTCATGATTTTTTTAACTAAAGGACAATAATAATGATAGAAAATAGTTATGCGATCAGCTTTACATTCCTAGCCTATCTAATAGTTATGCTAGGAATTGGGCTGTACGCTTACAAACGTACTTCTAATTCAGAAGATTACTTCCTAGGGGGACGCTCGCTAGGGCCTTGGCCTACTGCTTTATCAGCAGGCGCTTCTGATATGAGTGGTTGGTTACTACTGGGCTTGCCAGGCTACGCTTTTGCAGCGGGCATGGAAGCCATTTGGATCGCCGGTGGCTTACTTGTAGGCACCTGGCTAAACTGGCTTATTTGCGCAAAGCGTCTACGCACTTACAGTATTCAAGCCAGTAATGCATTAACGCTACCGGATTTCCTATCCAAACGTTTTAATGATAAATCTAAATTGATTCAGACCATTTCAGCGCTGTTTATTTTGTTGTTTTTCTTGTTTTACACGAGCTCAGGCTTGGTAGCAGGTGGCAAATTATTCGAAACCGTATTTGGTTTGGATTATACCTATGCCGTCATCATAGGCACCGTTTGTGTCGTTTCTTACACGCTTTTCGGTGGTTTCCTTGCCGTTGCGTGGACAGATCTAGTGCAAGGCCTGATGATGAGCGCCGCATTAGTTATTGTCCCTATTGTGGCCATTGATGGTGGCTGGTCGGAACTAACAAGCACTTTAACAGCAAAAAATCCGGAACTGCTTAATATCTGGACAAGTGTGAGCGGAGAGCCACTCAGCACTATCGCTATTATCTCGCTAGTTGCTTGGGGCCTTGGCTATTTTGGGCAGCCACACATTCTGGCACGCTTTAAAGCCGCTCGTTCAAATGCCGACATCAAAACGGCGCGCCGCATTGCGGTGATTTGGACGACACTATCTATGGTAGGTGCGTTACTAATCGGCTTAGTGGGCATTACCTTCGTGGATGCTAACCTTGCGGGAAACTTGGCTGACCCTGAAAAAATCTTTATGATTTTGGTCAACGCTGTATTCCATCCAATTGTAGCGGGTATTTTGTTGGCGGCTATTTTAGCGGCGATCATGAGCACGGCGGATTCTCAATTGCTGGTCTCTTCTTCGGCGCTCGCTGAAGATTTTTACAAGCAGTTATTCAATAAAGAAGCAACGCAAAAGCAAATCGTTAATGTCGGTCGCTTTGCGGTTGTCATCATCTCCTTGGTAGCTTTGACACTCGCACTCAATCCAGAAAGCTCAGTACTGAGCTTTCTGGATTGAGTGCGAGT
>CAZBUC010000227.1:2062-4119 GCA_964494965.1 uncultured Maribrevibacterium sp. | reverse complement strand
AGCAGCGGATGGCCTGTTAAAAGCGTATCAACGTCTCGTTTCCCTTGGGGCTAAACCCATCATTGAAATGACACGCGGCGATAACCAAACAGGCTTTATTACCCCAGGAATCGTGGACGCTACTGATATGCTGGAGCGCTTACCCGATCAAGAATACTTTGGCCCACTGCTAACCGTTGTGCGCTATACCTCGCTTGATCAAGCGATGGATATTGCGAATAACACACAGTTTGGCTTATCCGCTGGCATATTGTCTGACGATCTCGCCGAATACGAATGGTTTTTACAGCACAGCCGTGCGGGCATCATCAACTGGAATCGTCAAACAACAGGCGCGTCCAGTAATGCGCCTTTTGGTGGTACAGGTGCCAGTGGCAACCACAGAGCGAGCGCTTACTACGCGGCAGACTATTGCGCTTACCCAGTCGCCAGTATTGAAGCGGATAGCCTAACCTTGCCTGAAAAGCTTGGTCCTGGTCTGACTCTGTAAACCATTATTGACTGTATAATATTCGAGGTAATTATGAACAAAGCGACAGAAGCCAATTTTGATGGCTTAGTGGGACCCACCCACAACTACAGCGGCCTTTCTTTTGGTAATGTCGCTTCCCTTAACAATTCAGCGCGCCCTTCTAATCCTAAAGCCGCGGCAAAACAGGGCTTAACGAAAATGAAAGCGCTGGCTGATATGGGCTTTGTGCAAGGTGTCTTGGCACCCCACGAGCGCCCACATATTCCAACCCTAAGACGCTTAGGCTTTACGGGCAGCGATGCGCATATCTTAGAACAGGTTGCAAAACAGTCGCCAAAACTTCTCGCTGCCGTTAGCTCAGCGTCTTGTATGTGGACGGCCAATGCGGCCACCGTCTCCCCAAGCGGCGATACCCGTGATAAGCGAGTGCATTTCACGCCAGCCAACTTGGTGAACAAGTTCCATCGCTCTATTGAGCATGAAACTACGGGCGAGATTTTGAAAGCCACCTTTCGAGATGATGCGCATTTTGCCCATCATCCAGCCTTGCCCAGCGTGGATCATTTTGGTGATGAAGGCGCAGCAAACCACACACGTTTCTGCCACGACTACGGGGATCAGGGCGTAGAGTTTTTTGTTTACGGCATGGAAGCGTTTAACAGCCAAGCGCCCAGCCCAAAAAAATTCCCAGCTCGCCACACCTTAGAAGCGTCTCAGGCGGTGGCACGTCGCCATGGTTTGAATCCTGAACATGTTGTCTATGCACAACAAAACCCAGACGTGATTGATGCCGGAGTGTTTCATAATGATGTGATCGCCGTGGGCAACCGCAACGCACATTTTTATCACCAAGAAGCCTTCTTAGACACAGCAAAAATGAAGCAAGACCTGCTAAAAGCGTGGGGAGACAGAGCCTCTGAATTTCATCTTATCGAAGTGCCAAGCAACGCGGTGTCGGTTCAGGATTGCATTCAATCCTACTTATTTAACAGCCAGTTATTGAGCCGTGGCGTCAACGACATGGTGCTGATTGTGCCTGGTGAATGTGAAAATAACCCAGCGGTTTGGGCTTACTTAAACAGCCTTGTCAAAGGGCCTTCGCCCATTAATGAAGTCAAAGTCTTTGATTTAAAACAAAGCATGAGTAATGGTGGCGGACCGGCTTGTTTGCGCTTGCGAGTGGCCCTCACACCTGCAGAGCAAAAAGCCATTAACCCAGCCACCCTGATGAACGACACCTTGTTTGAGCGGTTAAATAATTGGGTGGATGCGCACTACCGAGACGAGTTACACGAAAAAGACCTAGCCGATCCCCAGTTACTCAATGAAAGCCGTACGGCATTGGATGAGTTAACCAAGATATTGGATTTAGGCAGTGTGTACGAATTTCAACGCGGATAAATACTAAACAGAAGTGGTGTTAGACGCCTCCCCCGGTGGGGGAGGCTGAACGAATAAAAACACTTAAAAGTGTTCGCCGTTCTCGTAGTAGTCTTTGCCCTGCACATCTTGAAACAACACAGTGATGTCTTGTCCGCTGTCCAGCAGTGGTCAGGCACCACACTTTCACATCCTGATTGGCCTG
>CAZBUC010000227.1:0-2052 GCA_964494965.1 uncultured Maribrevibacterium sp. | reverse complement strand
TGGATCATTAAAGCGACTTTGCGCTTCACCTCGTCACCACGATCAAACCAAACGACCTCAAAAAACGGATACGCAGGAGACGCGCCGCCTACAGCCAAAAACGTCGATGCTTGGAATTCGAGGGTAAAATGCGAATTGGGGGTATCCGTCATTTCAGCAAGGTTTTCAATCAAAATATCGGCAATGGATTCTAGCTCGTCAAACGCCAAGCCTCGTACACGTAAATGCGGCATAAAACCTCTTAATCTAGCCTTTCACAACAATAAAAAATTTACCATCAACAATTAAACAAGGTGTCTTCAACACCATGTTTTACTCAGTGTCGACATAATCAAACGAGTGCGTAGCAATGACTTCACCGTCTTGAACAACATCAACGCTCCAAGTGCCATCAAACCCAGGCATCAAGCGTTTACTCGACCAGACTCTCCATCGGTCACCACCAATATCAAAAGCCACGTCCGCTTGAAGTTCACCGTCTAATTTCCAACGGTGAACAGCTTGGCTGCCTTCCATATCACGTAAATCGGTGAAGAAATAGATTCGTTGAATCTCGCCATACTCTACATTTACAACGGGGCCCACATTGTCCACAGGCTCCCTATCAACAACATCGGTAGAAAACTGTGCTCGAGCCACGACGCCTTCTGCCCATGCAGGTAGCGCGATTGACAGCAGTGCCATGCCTGTTAAAACAACACGAATGAGTGTGTTCTGCATAAATTCAATCCTATTCGGTTTAACTTTTAAAATTTGTACGTCGACTTGTCATCTAGTACGCAGTAACCACAAAGCTAATAATAAAGTTAGCTCAAAACCATGTAAATGAAACACAATATTTGTTTCATTTTACAGCACTCTCGTAATTTATGTTTAAACAGACCAATAAATTGTCACTGGCCATCACCCAAAATCCCACTTGTGTTGATTAGGACACTATTTTATCTGGCGATCTGCCAACGGCGTCGAGAAGGTATATTCCATATCCCAAGGAAAGCGAATCCAAGTATCTTGGCTGACTTCCGTAATAAAAGTATCCACTAATGGCTTACCGGCAGGCTTGGCATAAATGGTCGCGAAATGGGCTTTTGGCAGCATTTCACGTACTTTCGCAGCTGTTCGGCCCGTATCAACCAGGTCGTCAACTAAAATAAAACCTTCGCCGTCGCCTTCCACACCTTTTAATACATTAAGCTCGCCTTGTTTCATGGCAGCATCACCCTTTTCATCGGCGCCATAGCTGACAATACAAATGGTATCGATTAAACGAATGTCCATTTCACGGCACAAGATGGCCGCTGGCACCAAACCACCACGGGTAATCGCAATAATACCCTTCCAAGGACCTTGCTCCAGCAACCGCCAAGACAACGCACGAGCATTTCTATGTAACTCTTCCCAAGACACTGGAAAATCTTTTGAATAAGGGGTCATCTTCAAAGCTCCTACGCTTTTATCGTTCGTTTTATCTACTCTATAAGGTGACGAACAAGTCACCAAACACGCAGACATTAGGTGGAATAGGCCAGATTAGGATTTTAGCGGTAGAGGCAGCCCTGCCGCAACAAAAGTTACCCGATCGGTCAGTTTAGCCAGCGCTTGGTTCATAGCACCTGCCTCATCGCCAAAACGCCTAGCTAGGGCATTCATCGGCATAATCCCCAAACCCACTTCACTGGAAACCAACACTAAATCGCCCTCGAAGCGTTCAACCGCTTGTAAAAGCGCACACTTTTCGCTTTCCAATCGAGCGTCGTCTTCCAAACATAATAAATTCGTCAACCACAAAGTAAAACATTCGACAATGACCGCCTGTTCAGGTGAATTAAGAGAATCCAATACACTGGCAAGCGCCAAGGGCTCTTCTATTAACTGCCATTCTTTGGGACGATTTTCTTTGTGCAGACGAACCCTGTTCGCCATCTCATCATCCCATACCTGCGACGTCGCCACATAACACACAGGCTTTGCGCAAGCCGCTATCTGTTCTTGCGCAAACGCACTTTTACCACTTCTCACCCCACCGAGAACAAGATGTTTCATGCAAGCTCA
>CAZBUC010000226.1:0-4178 GCA_964494965.1 uncultured Maribrevibacterium sp. | reverse complement strand
AGTTATTAACGTGTTCTCTACTCTCAGATTGAACGGCTGTAATGCTGATCCATTGCAAGTATTCTTCCGCGTTCTTACGCGTGTTCCACACTTCACCTTGCCAAAATCCCTTATCGATTAATGCATCATTCATTTCTCTCAAAAAAAGCGCATTATTATGATCGGACTGAATAAAGTCCAAAGGGCGACCTACAGCTTCGCTCGCACTGTACCCTGTTATTTCGGTAAATGCCCGGTTGACGCGCAAAATCCTTTGGTCCGGATCGGTAACAATCATGCCTTCCGCGGATTCAAACACGGTCGCCGCAATATTCAGGTCTCGCACCATTTCCTGCATGGCATACCCCACCTGATTGTATTCTTTAATGCCACCTTTTTCGTATTGAACGCCCCTAGAACCGTCTTGAATCTGTCGAATGAAATTCATGAGTCGGGCCACGTTTTTAGTGTGACTTATATGAATTAAGCTAGCGGCGATAAGCAACACCACAATAAAACCACCTGACAATAAATAGAATGTCTGCTGATACTTCTCGCCGATAGAAGGGAAGCGTTCGGCTGACAAACCGACTTCAGCCCAAATCTCATGTATCTCATTAGGTAACGAAATAGCCTGACGCATAAGGTACACATTGTTGCTTTTATCCATCTTTCCTAAAAGAGGATATCGGTCAAGCTCACTGACGAAATTCACCCCAGAAAAGCGTTGCCATGGTGCGTTACCAGTCCCAACGTTAAGAATATCAACATCAATTTGTCGCGCCACATCGGCAATAAATTCTCGGTTCTGTCCGATCGCAAGGCCTATAAACATATAACCTTTGAGTTGAATGGTAGCGGGATCGAATAAAGGAACGGATTTGATTAATGCGTTTAAATTACCCGAGTCCACCAAACTCCAGCGATTCGCATAAAGGAATGGCGATCGCATTTCCTCAAAGAGAGGACTGATGTCATAAAGAGGCAAACCGGCATCATAAACTAACTCGTTGTTGGTATCCGTTATAAAAAAAATGTCTAAATTGGCACCTAAAGCGGAGTCTTGAAACATGAAAGCCATGTCTTCGGCCATCATGCTAATATCGCTTTCATCTTGCTTATCCATTGAACTAAATATTCGATTGGCAGCCGAGCTCTGCAAATAAACGTCCAATAAACTTAAACGAATTTCAACCAAATTTTGAATCGACTTTTGTCGTTGCTGCAATGCATTTTGAATTTCTAAATCCAAACTCTGCTCCGCAGCGCGATAGGCGTAAAGCATACTGACCAGCAAGGTTAATAACCCTAATCCGCCAAATACAAGAGCAATACGTGTGGTAAATTTCAGCTCAAAAAAACTTGGACGGCGTGCAGAAGGGGCAGGCGTTTTAAATGGCATAATAGCGATTAACCATAGCGAATAAATGCATTAGTTAGCCTCTGTAAGGAGTCTTTGATATTTTGTTACCTGACGGGAAAATAAGTCATTTAGCGTAAGCTCGTCCATGAAAACGACCGGCATTTTAATGGTTTTTTCTGTCACTGCAATAAAACGCGGATGTTGAGTGGCTTTCTCAAAAGCGGCCGCCAATACAGCCACTTCTTCGTCACTGGTATTACTGGGCACCGCAGCAACACGAATAGCATCCATACTGAGATCATAACCAAGTTCTTTTAACGTAGGCGCAGAAGGATAGTACGCTAATCTTGAACTGGTTAGACTAGCTAAAACACGCATTTGGGCCTTTTCTGTATAAACACTGTGCGTCCCACCACTAAAAGCAAGTAACGCATCGCCTGAAAGCACCAGGGGTGCCATTCCTGCTCCCCCCGTAGTCGGAACAATACGCAATGATATGCCTTCTTTTTTGGCTATACGATTAATAACCAACCTATCAAACTGATTTTGTGTTGCATAAACTAGATCGGGGGACTGCTTTGCATAAGCAATAAAACCCTCCCAATCTGAGAAAGGGCTGTTCCCTCCGGTAACAAACGCCAGTTGATCTAAAGTAACGCCTGCTACATAACGAAAACTGGTGACATCATAGGAAGATTTTGTCACTAGGGGAGACAGAACAAAGGGCGTTGACAAGCCATATTGAAAAACATACCCACCTTCCTTGCTGTTCGCTAACATGGCCGCAGATACGCTTCCACCAGCACCCGGCATGTGTATTATATTGACGGGTTGACCCAAAATATCCGCTAAAATGGGCGCCAAAACTCGAGCTTGTAAATCCGTACTACCACCTGGATTAAAGCCTATCATCATGGTGAGAGGTCTGTTAGGAAAACTCTGACTAAACGCCATGGTAGACACCATGGTCGCAACCAGCAATAGGGTCATGTTAAATAACATTTTGGCAAAACCCATGAATCTTCTCCCATCGAAGTAATACTTAAGTATGGCACAAGCTTATGTAATCTATTGTAAATAAAAGCATACTTAGGGTGAGTATAACCAATGTTAACTATTGATGAGATCACTCTCCCCAGCTGTCTTCTTCTCCCCAGCTGTCTTCTTCTCCCCAGCTGTCTTCTTCACCCCAACTATCTTCTTCGCTAAAATCTGAGGAACCATCCGGCAATTCGCCCTTTCTGCCAGAGGCTTTTTTTGGAGGATTATCATCATAAACAGCAAAAGCGCGGCTTTGCAGATATACATCCTTAACAAAGCTGTACCTATCGCCAATGATCATTGATTCAGCACTTAACAAACGAGAACGAGTATCCACAATATCCAGCCCCAACAAACTTAAACGCTCATCACTGTTAGGGTCCAAAAGATATTCTTCATCAATGTAAGTGTATTCAACTACCATTCCTGAAGCATCACGGACAGTAGAGGGGCCTAAAAAAGGCAATACTAAATATGGTCCTGATGTCACACCCCAGCGGCCAAGAGTCTGACCAAAGTCTTCTTTGTAATGCTGTAAACCCAGCTCACTCGCCACATCAAAAATACCGAACCAGCCCGCGGTACTGTTAATCAGAAAACGAAACGTCGACGAAGCCGTCTCATCCCATTTACCTTGCAATAGATTATTGGTGATGTTGCCAATCTCACCTAAATTCGAAAAGAAGTTACTCACGCCTTTCTGCACTGGATTCGGTGTGATTGCTTTGTACCCTTCTGCAACGGGCTTAAGTACCGCGCCATCAACCGCATCATTAAAAGTAAACATAGCACGGTTAAAGCCTTCCCATGGATCTTCTTCCGTAGCGGCTAACGCAGGCTGAGAAAAAACCATCAGCAAACTCAACAACATAGCGCTCAAGACATTGTGCATTTTACTTTACCTATAAAAATCTCTATTAAATTCAATATAAGACTAAACCAATTTTTTTACTTCTTGCCACTGTTTTTTTAAGCGTTTATCGGAAATGGGCTCTAGCGTACCAACCGATTGAGCAAACAGAGATATTCGGTATTCCTCTAGCATCCAGCGATACTTAATCAATTCTGGGTCGTAGAGGGCTTTTTCATCATGGGCTTTTTTCTGCTTTGCATAGGTTTGCCACAAGGATTCAAGTTCGGTAACAAATTGGTTTTCTTTATTTAAATGATTTTGAAAACGCTCTAAACGCACTTCTATGCCTTTAAAATAGCGCGGTAACTGCCCCAACCAGAACAAGGGCGTGTTACCAATAAATCCAGGATAGATAAGGTATTCTAATTGCACTTTAATATCCCCATAAACCCGCGTCCAAGGCAGTGGAATATTGCCTTTCATCTTTTTCGCTACTCCTTGATAAGATGACAAGACTCGATAAAGCTGCTCGGCCATATCATTCGCCACGGCAATTAGACTGGACTTATGAGTTTGCACCGTCTGCTCAAAGTCTTGCTTCGTTCTTGGCAAAGGCCGCCCATCTAAAAACACCTTATCCAATACGGCATTTAACAAGTCGTCTAAGAGGATCTCTTTTTGACCCAATGGCGAAAAGATCAACATAGACTCTTTTAAATGTGGCAGATTTTTTTGCAAATAGCGCATTTCTTTACTCAAGGTCACCTTGAGCAAAGTAATGACACCTTTTCGATGCGTTTCTATCGCCGTGTTTTGATCGTCAAACATCTTCAACGAAACACTGTCGCCTTGCGCCACTAGCGCAGGAAACGCCGTTACCTTAATACCCGCTTGTTTGATCTCTTGACGCTCAGGAATGCCCTGCTCTGGCCATGTTGTTAA
>CAZBUC010000225.1:0-4187 GCA_964494965.1 uncultured Maribrevibacterium sp. | reverse complement strand
TTCGGCTTCAGGTTGATCCGTAAACTGACGGACCAAACCGACAAACATCACCACGGCACCGGTTTTATTGCGTTGCAATAAGCGTTTATATAAGGCTTCAACGTGGAAATCTTCGTGCTGAACTTGAATCATTTATCCCCCCGTTACTGGTGGAAAGAAAGCCACTTCGAGTGCCGTCTCTGGCACCCAATCCGTATCTCGTGTGAAATCAAAATCCACCGATGATTGAATGCCACTGGCAAGCAAGGTGTCACCGTGAGCAAGCTCACTGGCTAATTGCTGTTTGATTTGAGCAATGGTCAAAGGCAAGTCAAGCTCAACATGATGCTCGCTTTTCCCCATGGCTTCTTTAAGAGAAGCAAAAAACACCACTTTAACACTGGGCATCTTGTTGACTCCAATCACCGCTTTTGCCGCCTTTTTTCTCCAACAAAGACACTTGCTGAATCACAATGCCTTTATCGACCGCTTTGCACATATCATACAGAGTTAAGGCAGCAATGCTTGCGCCTGTCAGCGCTTCCATCTCAACACCGGTCTTCCCCGTCAAGGCACAGGTGCAGAGCACTTCTAATTCACACTCACTAATCACATTAATATCCACCGTTACCTTGGTTAACATCAATGGATGACATAAAGGAATAAGATCGGAGGTTTTTTTAGCCGCCTGTATTCCCGCTATTCGAGCGGTCGCCAAGACATCGCCTTTGGGTAACCCACCTTCTATTACTTTACTCAGCGTAGAGGCTTGCATCAATAAAATAGCGCGAGCCGTGGCGGTACGCTTGGTTTGCTCTTTGTCAGAAACATCCACCATATGGGCATGCCCCCGACTGTCTAAATGGGTCAGCTTTTCACTCATAAACCTTTAACTCTTCTGCTTAAATCGACTATTTCTTATCTTTCTTGGGCCACCAGAACCAAAAAACAACAAAAAGAATTAACATTAAACCGATTACATTAATCAGAATGCTCATCGTGTTTCCTCCAATGGTGCTTTTTTATCACGCGTTATGCGAAACAATCTGAGCCGATTGGCATTGGTGACCACAGTGACCGAGGACAATGACATAGCCGCACCCGCAATAACCGGACTTAATAACCACCCAGTGAATGGAAATAAAATACCTGCGGCCACTGGAATGCCTAAACTGTTGTAGGCAAAAGCTCCCCACAAGTTCTGTTTAATGTTTCTCAAGGTTGCGCTGCTAATCTGAATCACATCGACCACGCCCTGCAAATCACTGTGCATCAGGGTAATATCGGCACTTTCCATCGCCACGTCCGTGCCTGCGCCCATTGCAAAGCCGACGTCGGCTTGAGCCAATGCAGGCGCATCGTTAATACCGTCACCTATCATGCCCACCACCTCACCTTCAGCTTGAAGGCGCTTGACCCAGTTTAACTTATCATCGGGCATTAATTGCGCATGATAATCGTCAATTCCAACCGTTTGCGCCACCGCGGCCGCCGTTTGTGGGTTATCACCCGTTAGCATCACCACCTTAAGACCCTGCTCTTTAAAACGGCGGATCGCTGCCTTAACCCCTACCTTGATAGGGTCTTCAATATAAAATACCGCTAGAACACGCTGCTCATTCGCGAAAAAAACCTTGGTCGCATTTTGAAACGACGAATTGCCACCTAACTCATCCGTCTCAGGGCGCCCCGAGCCATGAGTGTCGGATAAGTCTACGCTTTTTTCAGCCATTAAACGCTCATTGCCCAAATAATAGGTCTGTCCTTGCCATTGTCCGGTAACACCAAGACCCGTCAACGACTCAAACGCGTCTAACGTGACCTCTTGTTCCGCCCCCTTTTGATCCTTCAAAACGGCTCGGCAATGTTCCAGTAGTGCATCAGCCAATGGGTGATTAGCGCGCGCTTCAAGTACAGACACCAGAGGAAATACTTGCTCAGCTTTGGCCTGTGAAGACAAAGTGTGATGAACGACTTTGGGCTTACCTTGGGTAATAGTACCGGTTTTATCGAGCACAACCACGGTCAACTCACTGGCTCGCTGTAATGCATCGCCATTACGAATCAACCCACCGTATTCCGCGGCTTTGCCAATCCCTATCATAGTGGAAATCGGTGTTGCCAACCCCAGAGCGCACGGGCAGGCAATAATCAACACAGAAATACTCGTGACCAACATGTAGGAAAAGACCGCCTCGCCACCAAAATTGAACCAAGATAAAGCCGATAAAATCGCAATAATTATCACACTTGGCACAAAGACCGACGACACTTTATCCGCCAAAACACTAATAGGAGGTTTAGATCCCTGCGCTTTACTGACCATGTCAACAATCTGAGCTAACAAGGTATCCGAGCCTATTCGCGTCGCCTTGAACAACAAACTACCCTGACCATTAACCGTACCCGCAGATAACGTACCGCCTGGGCTCTTCTCAATGGGCTCAGCCTCCCCCGTTAACATGGACTCATTCACCGTCGACTGACCTTCCAGCACATCGCCATCAACGGGGATACTGTCACCCGCACGCACTCGCAAAATATCGTTTAATTTAATATCCGCAACCGGAATGCGCGTTTCTTTTCCATCATGAACGCGAGTGGCCATTTTAGGGCGTAAATCCAACAACCGATGCAGGGCCCGGCTCGTCTTACTTCGGGCTCGTAACTCCAACGCTTGCCCCAGATTAATCAAACCAATGATCATAGTGGATGCTTCAAAATAGAGGTGGTGCGTATTTTCCGGTAACCAGCTAGGCACTAAAACCACCAACATTGAATAAAACCAAGCACAGCCAGTACCTAGTGCAATCAACATATCCATGTTCGCTTGGTGCAAAGTAAATGCCTTCCAAGCACCACGAAAATACGATTTACCCGCACGAATCATAATCAGTAAGGTAACCATACCAATCAAAAACCAAACGACTCGCTCCGTTACTGTGGTTATCGTCATGCTCCCGCCAAACACCATATACAGCATAAGCGGAATCCCTAAACCTAAGCCCAGCAAGGCAGATTGGCGCTTGTGATGATATTCGGCCAACTCTCTTTGTTCTCTCTCTTCTTCGTTTTTACCGGCATCTTCGATAAGACTGGCTTGATAGCCAGCCTCTTCAACCGCCTTAATCAGGTGATCAACCGACCCAGACGTAACCACTTGCGCCGTGTGCGTCGCAAAATTGATATCCGCATGCGTAACTCCATCGCATTTCAATAACGCTTTTTGCACTGAGCTCACACAGCTAGCGCACGTCATACCACCAATGGATAGCGGATACGTAACCTGTGTATCTAGAGGTGTTTTATCCATGGAGGTCTGGTTATGTGCTTGCGGCGCCTTACCGCTGTCTTGCACCTGCGGTTGATTTATCCCTGGGTTTGGAGTGGTTTCATCTTCGTCAAATGGCTCTAACACCACCCCCAGCGATTGAAATCCGGCTTCTTCAATACTGGCTTCCACCTCGGACAAAGACAAATTAGACGTGACCATTAAGCGATGCTCTTTTGGCTTGCCCAGCACCTCGGCTTCAGGGCTCTTTTGCTGAATAAACCGGCGTACCTTAGAAACACACCCTTGGCAAGACATCCCAGTGACGGCGAGCAATAACCTTGGTGTGACACTGTCTTTGTTTACGGCGTCTTCTTGCTGTTCTTTCATCATTTGCCCCTATTCTCTGTCCGTATTTTTCTCTTGCCACTCTTCTATCAAGCAGCAAATAGAATACCCATTGGGTGTGCCATCAGGCATGTCATCCCAAGCGGCCAAGGCATTTTCCATGGTCGCTAAATGCTTTTGCAATTGGGCTATTTTTAACTGGGTTTCAGGCACCTTTTTCTGTAACAAATCGCGCACCATGGGGCAAGGTGAATCACCACTGTCAGACTGTTCAAAAATCTCCTCTATTTGATTTAAGCTAAACCCTAACTCCCCTGCTTGGCGAATAAAATGAAGCCGCTGAAGCGCTAAATCATCATAAAGCTGATACCCATTGTTAGGATCACGCTGTGCACGAATAAGACCGCGCCGAGTATAGTGCCGCACAGTCTCTGCCGTCACCTGCGCTCTTAACGCCAACTCACTGACTCGCATAACCTCTCCTTATCAGAGTAAACACATTCTCCCTACAGTGTAGAACCTATGTGTAACACATAGGTCAAGCTAAAAGAACTTCAAGGGGTCAGAGTCGTTGATTCAACTTCAAGGG
>CAZBUC010000224.1:0-4237 GCA_964494965.1 uncultured Maribrevibacterium sp. | reverse complement strand
GGCTTGAATCCCCGGAAGAAAGATACCGCAAGCTATAATAGAAGCAAAAGCGAATAGAACGCCTAGCCATTTCCAACCAAGACAGCGTTCAAAATAGTAAGCGGGGCCACCACGATATTGGCCATTTTCGCTGACTTTGTATAATTGGCCTAATGTTGATTCTGCGTAGGCGGTACTTGCCCCAAGAAAGGCAACGACCCACATCCAAAAAACGGCACCAGGACCACCAAAACCAATGGCAGCCGCAACTCCTGCAATATTACCTGTGCCCACACGGCCAGATAAAGAAACGGCCAAAGCTTGGAATGATGAAATCCCTTTTTCAGATTCTTTTGAATTGAACAACAAAGACAACATTTCTCTGAAATGACGAACTTGCGCGAAACGTGTCAAGATTGAATAAAATAAGCCTGCTCCTAGGCATAAATAGATCAGGGCTGGGCTCCAAATGACTCCGTTTAAGAAATCAATGAATGCTTGCATAGATAGTCCTCAATAAGATTTGCTCAATGAGCTTGTAATTTTTATTTGATTACTAGGGTGCGGCTGTCAAGTGAAGCCGTTTCCGAAATGGGCAATGCCAATAATATTTCAAAGGATTGCGCACAAAAAAGTGCACCATAGTGGGGCGAATCTACCATGAAAAAACAAAGAAATCTATTTGTATAAGCAAGTGAAAGAGAGTTTTTACTACAAAATACCTTAAAGATTCTTGAGTTAAGACCCTGTAGTAGTGGGGATTAATCGAAATTTTGGTGGTTTAAGCAGGTGCGAAAGGTTGTGTTTCTGATCTGTAAACTGTTCATTTTATATACATGTGCGCACATTAAGCTTTGGAGGAAACGTAATTTTACTCGGATTTGAAAAATAAGAAAAGCACTGGGTGTTGGCTCCTATAATACCCAGTGCCCATATCCTCATGGTACGAGATTTTTAATATTATGCGGAATGTAATTTCCAACGATAAAAATCGATCAATAAAAACACGATCAAACTGATTCCCATCACAGGCATGAAGAGACCCAAAGCAATAGCTATTAATAGCGTCATAGTTTTTTGTTGGGTTGAAAGCTTGCTCCATGCTTGTAAGGCTGGTTTAGACGCGGAACCTGCTTGTGGTCGACGAATCCACCACATGGCGTATCCCCAAATAATCATCAGGCACAAAGAAAGACCAAATATAGCTAAGATGATTTGGTTTGCGACACCAAAAAGCACGCCCATATGGGCGTCAATGCCCCAGCGAATGAGTTTAGCCACCAAAGGAAAAGAATCGAAATCAGCGCGGCTGGTGACTGTCATTGTGCTGGCATCGACAGCAACACTGTCAACTTGTGTGGGCCAAGCGCGGTCTATTTCATTCACTCGCCAAGCCTTATCTTTGGTTGAAGAGGGTCTTATCTCCAGCTTGTTAGCGTCAATTCCAGCCTCTCTTGCGGCTTTTAAAACGCCATCAAATAACACATCTATGTTCTCGAATCTCTCCGCCGGTTGCTTTTTGATGGTCATGTTGTGGTGACTAGCATGATCTAGGTGGTCTGCGTGTTCGTCCGATGTCATTGTGTCTTCGGGAGCGGTATTAAGGTTTTGATTAACCGATGGCGTAATCCACCCAAGACTGTGTCTAACCGTACTAATGTTGTCACCTGCCCACTTAGACCAGGTTAATCCTGTGATAGAAACAAAAACCAAGCCAACAAAAAGTACCAGACCTAATTGGAAATGACGTCTGCGTTTACGCAAGTGTTCTGTTTTGTTGGCAAATTCAGCTTTGTTTTTTTTGCCGCCTTTGTACCATAGAAATAGTCCGCCCAGAGCAGATAGCCATAACCATGAGGCCGCCAATTCGCTGTAGTAGCGACCCACTTCGCTCAGCAGTAATTGCCGATGAAAAAAGCTGATGGTTGTTCTCAGTGGCAAAGAACCACTGGTGCCATACACGGGTAAATTGCCTTTTACCTCTAGGGTCACGGGGTCAATAAAAACCGCCCTTGCTCCAGAATATTCCGCGTTTGGATCAAGGAACATGACTCGTGTTGTGCTGCCTTGCTCTGGTGCTGGGCGAACAGCAAATAACGTTAAATCTTCGGGTAATTGAGCTTTTGCCGCGGCAATTTGCTGTGATAAAGGGGCGTTTTCACCCACGCCTTGTGTGGTTAACACCGCTTTATAAAGGGCGTTTTCTATTTGAGGGGAAACGACATAGAGGGTGCCAGTGAGCGCCGCAATAAAAATAAATGGCCCAACGAAAAAACCAATATAAAAATGCAGCCGAGCCATGAGCAGCAGCATGGCATTGGATGAAGCCTCAGTGGCTTTTTGAGGTGTGTGTGTCGACATCTTATGTTCTCGTTCTGTAGAAAAGGGCAAAAAAAGGCCTTTGAGTAAACGTACTCACTTTTCTGTTAGGAATAAAAGGCGTGCGCAAAAGTGTCTGTTTTGAATTGAATCAGAACGACGGCGACGCAATAGATTTTGAGTGTTAGGACACGATGATTGGTGGTGCTCGTGCGTGTTTAGAGGTGTGTGGAATGAATTGCTTGTGTGATGTGGCTAGCGTCGCCACTTTTGGATAAGGGGATTGCGTTAAAGGAATGAGCTCAAACGGTTTTGAGTCAATCCAGTTAAGGTGAAACAGAAGCGAGCAGTAGCCGCACGCCTCTAACAGGTTAATGCTTTCGAAGGTGGCATTATGCCCATGATGCCCGGAATGATTTGTATGGGCTGATTCAATGGCAGAGTGATGACTGCTGGTTTCTTCGATAGGTGTTTTGGTGTGATGGTGTGCCCCTGTGTTTGTTGCTTTCAGGGCTATGGTACTTGTAGTTGGCTGAGGTGAAAGCGCATTGCCTATCTGTGCAAATAGAGGGGCAAAATAAATAATCACTACAGCAAACAAGCACACGCAGACCGCGAGTGTTGTTTGTCTGTTATGAGGTCGAGTTTGTTGAAAATTCACAGCCGTTAGAGGGTAATTCTCCGTTTAGTTTTGCAGGTCAGCGGCATGTTCTTCTGCAGAAGAAACAATGCATTCACCGGCAAGATTAGGAGCAACGCCGACAGAGAAACCATCCTGCTGCATGCCGGGCAACCACTTTTCAGCCCATTCTGTGGCTTGTATTTCTAATCCAGTAAAACCTGAGTACTCTTTTTCGCCCCAGCCTAACGCCAGACCTTCCGACGGCCAAATAGGTAACACCTTGTCGCTGCCTAGGTCGATGATTAAACAGCCTTCATTGTCGGCGAGCGTCCAAATGGAATGCCCTTTTTTTATCAAGGTTAAAACGTGGTCGTAACGGTCGTTGCTGGCTTGGCGGTAAAAAGTATCATCAATATTGGACGTGCTGGTCATGGAGTTGACTCTATGTGGTAAAAAACCGAATATTACCACATATCGCCCCGTAAACCACCAGTCAGATGTTATTTGCGTTGAAGAAATTCCAAAGGCAAGCTTAGGCGAAAAGCTGTACTAGTTGATTCAAATGATGCGTCTTGGTTTCTTCGTCCATCCAGCTCCCCGTAATGCCATTTTTAGCCAGTTGCAATAGTTCTTTTTTATTGATGTTTGTCTGACGAATGAGAGACGCATAGTTATCATTCATGTAGCCACCGAAGTAGGCGGGATCGTCTGAGTTGACAGTGGCGTTCAGTCCGAGGGACAGCATTTTTTTGATAGGATGTTCTGTCATGTCGGTAACAACACATAGTTTTAAATTAGAAAGTGGGCAGACGGTTAAGGTCAAGTTGCGCTTTTTAATTTCTTCGATCAGTTTATCGTCCTCAAGCGCTCGGTTGCCGTGATCAATTCGGTCTACGCCAATTTGCTCAATCGCTTGCCAAACGTATTCTGGTGGCCCTTCTTCACCTGCATGGGCGGTGACTTTTAAACCTAGCTGTTTGCAGGCCGCAAAGACGCGCAGAAACTTTTCAGGTGGATGCCCGACTTCGGAGCTGTCTAGGCCGACACCATCGATCAGATGCAAAAAAGGCTTAGCGAGTTCAAGGGTTTCGAAAGCGCTTTCTTCGCTCAGATGTCGCAAGAAAGACATAATAAGTTTAAAGGTCATTCCCCATTGCTGTTTGGCATCCTGCAGCGCACGGTGAATGCCATTGATCTGCTCGGCAAATGCGACGCCGCGAGTTAAGTGGCCTTGTGGATCAAAAAATATCTCAACGTGCACCACGTTTTCACTGTGCATTTTATGAAGGTACGCCATAGTGAGGTCATAGAAATCAT
>CAZBUC010000223.1:0-4246 GCA_964494965.1 uncultured Maribrevibacterium sp. | reverse complement strand
GATAAAAGCTGGCATTTCATCGAAGCGGTTTAGCACCATGATCATAGGCGTAGTGTCTATGATGGAGGCTAGGTGGGCTTGCAGCATGGCAAGAGTGTCGACATCTAAACCATCAAAGGGTTCGTCTAATATCAGCAAGTCAGGCTTGTTCGCCAACGCACGAATTAACATGACTTTGCGGGTTTCGCCGGTAGAGAGTTTGCGAAAGGCGCGGTCCAACAGTGGATAAATGCCAAATTTTTTCACTAGTTGCTGTGCAAGATCTGGATTGGCGCAATAATCAAAGATCATTTCTCGTACTGGCGTGCCAAGGGAAATCACGTCCATTATGTCGGCGTCGTCTTTTTTCAGTTCTTTAGCAATCAGCTCCGCTTGGGCTTCAAAAGACACCAATCCCACATTTTTAGGAAGGCCTGTGACGGTACCGCTTTCAATGTCGCCAACACCGGCTAATACAGCGGCTAAAGCCGATTTTCCAGCACCATTGGCGCCAGTAATCACCCAATGTTGGTTGGGTTCGATGGTCCAGTCAATCTCGCTTAGGGTAAAGCGATCATCAAAGTTCACTGTTACTTTTTCGAAGAGAATATTGTCTAAGCGGAGGCTGTCCATGGGATTTCCTAATGTTTTGTTTGGAGCCAGTAGAGGCAAAAAAGCCGAGATTATTTATAGAAACAATCTCGGCTTTTTGTGTTTAATTTCTAGAAGAAATTAAACAATCTTCTTCATGTCCGCCATATGACCGCGTAACACTGTGCCAACCGCTTCAACTGGGTGAGAACGAAGCGCTGCGTTGACTTCGATCAAGCGCTTGTTGTCTACGCCATTATCTTCTACAGAAAGCCCTTTACCGATTACGTCAGTTTTGATGCCTTTCATGAAGTCTGCCAATAGTGGTACGCAAGCGTGGTTGTATAGGTAGCAACCGTATTCCGCGGTATCAGAAATGGTCGCGTTCATTTCGTACAATTTCTTACGAGCGATGGTGTTCGCGATCAATGGTGTTTCGTGTAGCGACTCGTAGTAAGCCGATTCTGCAACTATGCCCGCTGCTGTCATGGTTTCGAAAGCAAGCTCTACGCCCGCTTTAACCATAGCCACCATCAAAATACCGTTGTCGAAGAATTCTTGTTCAGAAATTTCTACATCGCCAGCCGGTGTTTTTTCGAAGTTGGTTTCGGCTGTCTCTGCACGCCATGTGTGAAGTTTCACATCGTCGTTTGCCCAATCTTCCATCATGCCAGAAGAAAAGTTGCCGTTGATGATGTCATCTTGGTGCTTGTTGTACAAAGGACGCATGATGACTTTTAGCTCTTCAGAAAGATCAAATGCTTTGATCTTAGCTGGGTTAGAAAGACGATCTAGCATGTTAGTTACGCCGCCGTATTTCAATGCTTCTGTGATGGTTTCCCAACCGAATTGAATCAACTTAGAGGCGTAACCAGCGTCGATGCCTTCTTCAACCATTTTGTCGAAGCAAAGGATAGAGCCCGTTTGCAACATACCACAAAGGATGGTTTGCTCGCCCATAAGGTCAGATTTAACCTCAGCGATGAAAGAAGACATCAAAACGCCTGCTTTGTGACCGCCAGTACCTACCGCGTACGCTTTTGCTAGCGCAAGACCTTCGCCTTTAGGATCGTTGTCTTCGTGAACGGCGATCAATGTAGGAACACCGAAGCCACGAACGTATTCAGCGCGAACTTCAGAGCCAGGGCACTTAGGTGCTACCATGATGACAGTTAGATCTTCACGGATTTTCATGCCTTCTTCAACGATGTTGAAACCGTGAGAGTAAGACAAGCAAGCGCCTTCTTTCATCAGAGGCATAACCGCAGTAACAACAGGCGTGTGTTGCTTATCAGGTGTTAGGTTCAAAACCACGTCAGCCGTTGGAATCAACTCTTCATAAGTGCCAACAACAAAACCGTTTTCCGTGGCGTTTTTCCAAGATTGACGTTTTTGAGCAATGGCTTCTGGACGCAAGGCATAAGACACGTCTAGACCTGAGTCGCGTAGGTTCAAGCCTTGGTTAAGACCTTGTGCACCACAACCGATAACCACCATTTTTTTGCCTTTAAGCGCTTCTACGCCGTCTGCAAATTCAGAGCTGTTCATGAAGCGACATTTTGCTAGTTCTGCTAGTTGTTCACGTAGCGGCAAAGTATTGAAGTAGTTAGCCATGTTACACATCCTATAAGATAAATTACGGTATCTGCGATAAAAACACGCCGATATTAAAAATGGATTACACAGTCGCCAAGCTATGCTTTTGATGACGTTCTGCGAGTAGGGCTAATGTATCCTAGCGCGATCTTTTCGTAAATTGATATATTCGCAATACAGTATCCCATTTTTTGCAAACATGACTTAGAATCGAGCGGGAATAAAATAAGGCCCTATCATGAATATAAAAACCCTAAAGCAATTTCTCGCCTTGGCGGAAACCTTGAATTTTGGCCGTGCCAGCGACGAATGCCATATCAGTATTTCCGCCCTGTCGCGTAACATTCGACAGTTAGAGGAAGAGCTTGGTGTCGCCCTGTTCAACCGCGACAATCGCACGGTTGCCTTGACTCAAGAAGGGCAGAAATTCCTTAAATACGCCCGTGATACCAGCCGTCAGTGGCATCTCATTCGTCATGAACTAGCGGACAATTCCGACCAGCTTCGTGGTGAAATTAGCTTATATGGCTCGGTCACGGCCAGTTACAGCTTTTTGTACGAATTATTGCGTCGCTTTCGTGTGGCTTATCCTGGCATTGAGATCAAACTTCGCACGGGCGACCCAGAGCACGCTATTGCCCATATTCTTGATGGCAAAGAAGACATTACTATTGCCGCTAAACCAGCGAACCTACCGCGTGGCGTGGCATTTAAACCCATGGCGGTATCGCCCTTATTGTTTATTGCGCCGATAGATCAGCAGGTGCCGAATGTGCCCAGTCAGGTGCCAGAAAGCGTACAAGAGTGGGCAAACATTCCGATGATTCTGTCAGAAAGCGGCGTGTCGAGAGCGCATGTGGATGACTGGTTTCGCCAGCGAGATATCACGCCACGCATCTACGCCCAGGTGACAGGTAACGAAGCCATCGTGAGCATGGTGAGTTTGGGGTTTGGTATTGGCGTGGTACCAAAAATAGTGTTGGACAACAGCCCTCTTAGAGAAAGAGTGCAAGTGTTGGACGTGAAACCGGAACTGGCGCCTTATGATATTGGCTTATTTGCGCTTAATAAAAGTCTAAAAAATCCCATGGTAGAAGCGTTTTGGAGCCTAATAGAAGAAAGCGTTTAGACGTTAAAAAGTTACCGGAAAAACGCATAGCAAAAAAATGCCTTTCTGTTCACTTCGAAGCAGAAAGGCATTAAAAACGAGGCTTGATAAAACTAAGACACCTTAGTCAGTGGAAAAATTATTTCCAACCACCTTGGTCCATCAATTTAACGGCTAGGCGGTTGTTCTCACCCAACACACTCAAAGAAACATCGTCGGCTTTAAAATCACCAAATTTGGCTAAGCTCTGGGGTGGCGTAATGCCTTCCACAACCGCGTATTCGTTATTGACATCGGCGTACCATTTTTGACTTTCTTTGTTGGTTAAGAACTCAACAAGTTTCAGCGCGTTGTCTTTGTTTTTGGCCGATACCGTCATACCAATACCGCTGACGTTAACGTGCGTGCCGCGTTCGTTCTCGCCTTGATCCGGCCAAAATACAGATAGCGCATTATACACATCACGGTCAGCTTGCTTATCGCTCTGACCTAGACGACCAAAGTAATAGGTATTTGCAACCGCAATATCACAAACGCCTGCTGCAGCGGCTTTAATTTGATCAGTATCACCGCCTGCTGGTGGACGAGCAAAGTTTGCCACTAAGCCTTTGATCCATTCTAGTGTTTTGGCTTCACCTTTGGCGTCTATCATAGAAGCCACCATAGATTGGTTATAAATGTTGCTAGAAGAACGAATACAGATTTTGCCTTTCCATTTTGGGTCAGCAAGATCTTCGTAGCTAGATAAGCTGGAAGCTGACACGGTATTAGGATTGTAGAAAATCACTCGCGCACGCTGAGACAAACCATACCAGTAGCCATCACGATCTTGCAGGTGGCTAGGCACAACGTCTTTTAGTTGTTTGGTTTCAAACGGCTGCAATACGCCGGCATCTTTTGCACGGTACAAGCGACCTGCGTCTACAGAGATGAACAAGTCAGCAGGGCTAGCGGTGCCTTCAGACTGTAGAC
>CAZBUC010000222.1:0-4260 GCA_964494965.1 uncultured Maribrevibacterium sp. | reverse complement strand
CTCCAATACGAGCTTCATGGAACGACATTCTTCGATAAAGATAACAATCTTGTCGGTGTTCTGCATATCAGCAGACAACACGGCCGCCATAAAGGGCGCTGGATAATGATTTTTTAGCCAAGCCGTCTGATAGGAAACCAGTGCATAGGCCGCTGAGTGGGATTTGTTAAAACCATACCCAGCAAATTTTTCCATCAAATCAAATATATTGCCGGACAAATCTTTATCAATATTATTTTTGAGAGCGCCTTCCATGAATAATAGACGCTGTTCTGCCATCACCTCAGGCTTTTTCTTACCCATGGCTCGACGCAATAAGTCAGCACCACCTAAAGAAAATTTAGCCAGTACCTGAGCAATCTGCATTACCTGCTCTTGATACAAAATAATACCGTAAGTGGGCTCTAATACAGGAATCAGATCTTGATGCTGATAGTCTGGGTGAGGAAAAGCCAGCTCTGCTCTACCGTGCTTACGATTAATAAAGTCGTCTACCATCCCTGAACCCAAGGGCCCTGGACGATACAAGGCTACTAAAGCGATAATATCCTCAAAGCGCGATGGCAACAGTTTTTTAATCAGCTCTTTCATACCGCGGGATTCAAGCTGAAAGACCGCTGTCGTTTCAGCACGTTTGAGCAACTCGTACGTTGATTTATCTTCCAGATCGATAAGCGCAATATCGAGCGGCGGTTTGCCTTCTAAGGCATTAATCGCATCAATGTTTTTTACCGCCCAATCAACGACAGTCAGTGTTTTGAGTCCCAGAAAGTCAAACTTAACTAGACCCGCTTCTTCCACGTCATTCTTATCGTACTGGGTAACCAGACCAGAACCGTCTTCCTCACAGTAAAGCGGGGCAAAATCAATCAACTTGGTGGGTGCAATCACAACACCACCGGCATGCTTACCAAAGTTACGTACCACGCCTTCTAGAGAAATCGCCATCTCCATCACATCGGCGGCATCTTCATCACCCGCTAAAAATTCAGGCAATGCAGGTTCTTGCTCCAAGGCTTTTTTCAGTGTCATACCAATTTCAAACGGAATGAGCTTAGACAGCTTATCACCCAAACTGTATGGCTTACCTTGTACCCTAGCCACATCTCGAACGACGGCTTTCGCTGCCATGGCACCAAAGGTAATAATCTGAGACACCGCTTCCCTACCGTAGGTACGGGAAACGTAGTCAATGACTCGGTCACGATTATCCATACAAAAGTCGATATCGAAATCCGGCATAGACACCCGTTCTGGGTTCAAGAATCGTTCAAATAGCAAATCGTATTCCAACGGATCGAGGTCGGTGATTTTCAATGCATAAGCCACCAAAGAACCCGCACCAGAACCACGACCAGGGCCAACAGGTATACCATTGTCTTTTGCCCATTGGATAAAATCCATTACAATCAAGAAATAACCAGGGAATCCCATTTGATTAATGATAGTTAACTCAAAATCCAACCGATCCCAATATTCCTGACGACGTTTTTCAATGCGTTCGCCATACTTTTTAGTCAGGAAATTAAAGCGCTCAACAAGACCATCATAAGACAACTTGCTGAAGAAGGTTTCCATGGTCATGCCGTCAGGCACAGGATAATCTGGCAAAAAGTACTCACCTAGTAGCACATCCACACTACAGCGCTTAGCAATCTCTACCGTATTTTCGAGTGCTTCAGGGATATCTTGGAAAAGCTCTGCCATCTCTTCTGGCGTTTTAAAGTATTGCTCTTCGGAATAGCGACGTTTACGACGTGGATCGTCCAGTGTGACACCATCGTGAATACACACACGCGCTTCATGGGCTTCAAAGTTTTCCCGTTTCAAAAAGCGAACATCATTGGTTGCCACGACTGGGCAATCTAATTCACTCGCTAAAGGCACAACCGCATGGATGTAATCTTCCTCACCCGGACGGCTGGTGCGCTGTAACTCGACATAAAAACGATCTGGAAAAACAGACATCCAATATTGAAGGCGTGTGATCGCCTGCTCTGAACGGCCCTTTTGCAACAAAATACCAATGTCACCGTAGCCAGCGCCCGATAAAGCAATCACGTCTTCACTATGCGCTTCTATCCACTCACGTTGAATAACAGGACGGCCTTCTACCTGTCCTAGTTGATAGCCTTTAGAGATGATGGCAATGATATTTTTATAGCCTTTGTTTGACATCGCCAACAAAGTAAGGCGGTAACGAGAATCGACATCATCGTCTTCGGCTAGCATCACATCAACACCACAAATTGGCTTGATGCCTTTTTCCATAGCGCCTTTATAAAAACGCACAAAACCACACAAATTATTCTCGTCGGTCATGGCAACGCTTGGCATAGCTAAACGCTCTGTTGTCGCGACTAACTCTTTTATCTTAACGAGGCCATCGACCAAGGAAAACTCGGTATGCAAACGCAAATGTATGAAGGATACCGACACAATACTACCTCTCTAAAATCTTTTTAACTGGCGCAAAACTGCGCCTGTGTAGTGGCGTAATGCCATGTAAATTCAGAGCTTCAAGGTGTTGGACCGTCGGGTAACCTTTATGCTTTTCAAAACCGTACTGCGGATAATGCATTGATGCTTCGACAATCATTCTGTCACGGGTCACTTTAGCCAAAATAGACGCGGCGGCAATCGCCGCATGACGAGCATCGCCTTTCACAACAGCCTCTGCAGGACAAGGCAAATTTAAAGGTAGACGATTACCATCAACTAAAACATGTTCTGGTGAGACACTTAATTGTGCAACAGCTCGGGACATCGCCAACATACTGGCATGCAAAATATTTAACTGATCAATCTCTTCTACCGTTGCGCTGGCAATACCAAACGCCAGCGCCTTTTCCTGAATCTCAATGAACAAGGCTTCACGCTTTTTTTCACTTAGTTTTTTTGAGTCATTTAGCCCGACAATGGGCCGATTTGAATTCAAAATAACTGCAGCAGCCACGACTTCTCCGGCTAATGGACCTCTGCCAGCCTCGTCAGTTCCAGCCAGCAAGTTACCAAAATATATTTGACTAACAAAAGGCTCCATCACTTAGCCTTACTTTCAATCATGGAAATAATGGCTTTTGCCGCCTCGTCACCCGCTTCTTTGCGTAACATTTTGTGCAGCGCTAAATATTTCGCTTGAATTGCTTTGTCGCC
This sequence comes from uncultured Maribrevibacterium sp., assembly GCA_964494965.1. Lineage (GTDB taxonomy): Bacteria > Pseudomonadota > Gammaproteobacteria > Pseudomonadales > Marinomonadaceae > Marinomonas. The sequence goes on along the minus strand of CAZBUC010000222.1, from coordinate 1,104 downwards.
CATAAAAGCGCGCCAAGTCTGCAATAGCCGAGTTGCCAAATTCTCTGGTGTCGCTGCATCCTGAAGCAATTCAGGCACTAACGGCTCATTGGCTAATAAATTTGGCAGAGACACGTAAGGCACTTTCAACATACGTTTCATAATCGCATAAGTCAGTCGATTCACTTTATAAGACACGACCATAGGACGCTTGACTAACATGGCTTCAAGGGCGGCTGTCCCTGAAGCCAGCAAAATAGCATCTGCTGCGGCCATCACAGTACGTGACTGGCCATCAATGAGAATGGCTTCTGTATTTGCCTCGTGCAGAATGGCTTCTATCTGCTCCCGCCTTTCCGAATTCGCTGCCGGCATCAGAAACACAGCGTCTGGCTCTTTTTGCTTAATCAGCCTCATGGCCTCTACGAAAAGTGGCGCTAAACGAGACACTTCGCCTTCTCTCGACCCTGGCAGAATAGCAAAGACGGGGCCACGAATAATACCTAGCCCTAACGTGCCTCTGGCAAGATTCGCATCACTCTCAAGAGGAATATCATCCGCTAAAGTATGACCTACACACACCACTGGGATATTATGTTCGTGGTAAATTGGCAGTTCAAAAGGAAACAAAGCCAACATTAAATCGACCGATTTTTTGATATTAAAAATTCGCTTTTGACGCCATGCCCAAACAGAAGGGCTAACATAGTGGACTGTGGGTATGCCTGCTTGCTTTAATTTTCGCGCCAAAGGCAAGTTAAAATCAGGGGAATCAATACCAATAAAAGCCGTTGGAGGGTTCTGCAAACACAATTCATATAAGCGTTTACGAATACCCAGCAGTTCCCGTAACCGACCTAACACCTCAACCAACCCCATTACAGACAAACGATCCATGGGCACCAAGGTCTGTAATCCTTGAGATTGCATAAGCGGGCCACCAATTCCTTCAAACACGGCATTTGGCTGCTGCTTTTTTAAGTGGGCAATTAAATTGGCTCCCAAGATATCCCCAGAAGCTTCTCCTGCCACTATCACGTAACGTATCGGAGACGTCGCGTTCATTTGTATAACCTCTAATAATAAAAAAACCCCGAAACAGTCCGGGGTTCTCTTGTAAAGCAT
>CAZBUC010000221.1:0-4268 GCA_964494965.1 uncultured Maribrevibacterium sp. | reverse complement strand
TCTAAAATCCGAGAGAGCCATAGTCGTGGCTGTAATTGGACACAGTAATGTCGGCAAATCAACTTTAATGGCTGGCATGTATGACATGTTTCATCAGGGAGCTCGAGACCCCTACAAATTTGCGGGGTCTAAAACCATGTACGCCTTTGAAGACCTGTGCCATTACGTTCGATCGTCCTGCCGCTGTACGGTGCCTGTTGCGCCCCATACCCCAAGAAAGGACACCGCGCGTTTTTATCATCTATCATTAGCTACGATAAGAACTGGCAATCTCAATTTCCTGTTCTCTGATCGCGCAGGCGAAGAATATGAAGAAGCTTCCAACCGTGCGGAAAAGTGCACAAAGCTCTTTGAAGTGGCGCGAGCTGACGTCATCCTCGTGTTGGCTGATGCGGCAGAATTAGGAGATATTGCCAAAAGACATACGGCTAGAAGAAAAGCTCTTGGAATACTTCGCGCTATCAAAGATGCTCAGCTTGTGGATACACAAAGTAAGGTAGGTATCGTAATGACCCGCTTCGATTTGGCGCTAGAGGCGGAAGCGGGCGACCTCGCCAATAAGGAGCATGTTCGGCTTGTGGAAGCCGCTAAGGGGATTCTCCTTGCGCCTTATATTGTTGATGGGTTTTCTGTGTGCGCCTGCCCCAGGAATAAGAACCTAATTGAACCAGGAACCGGCTTGGTAGAGTTATTGAATTTCATTTCGGTTCCCAATAACACTAGATATTCCTTTCCTGTGGAAGACATACCTCTTACTAGGTCTTTCCATCAGATAGTGGACTCCAACTAATGATAAACGACGCAGAAGAGACAATTTTGATCGCCGGCCTTCCCGGTTCGGGAAAGTCCAGTTTTCTTGCCGCTCTATCCTATTTGATCGAATCGAAGGAAATACCGACAGAGCTTCTAGAAGATACTCTCCCTGAAGACAGGACATATATTAACGAGCTTGTCGAAAAATGGATTAAAGGTATTGAAATCGGCCGTACGAGAATAAAGGACAAGAAGAGTGTAAATTTACACCTGAAGTCGGACTCAAAAAAGTTCGTACTCAAGATTCCCGACCAATCTGGGGAGACTTGGGAAAAGATATGGACAGATAGGGATTGTACCAAGGATTTTGTAGAAACCGCCAAAAATTGCGGTGGTTTTATCCTTTTCCTCCACTGCAACGATCTTCGTGCGGCAATTCCAATCGCGTACGCCAATGCGATGCATGATATTGTAAATGACGGAGCGCCATCTGCAGCTTTTACGCCAGGCACACCAGCGGTTCACAATCCTGCCGCTCCCCCGGATACTTCTGCTAAGCCTTGGAATGCCGCAGTAGACACTCCTGTACAAGCGATAGTTGTCGACCTATTGCAACTTTTGGCAAATGACCCTTTTTTTACATCACGAAAGAAATTGGTAATTATCCTCTCGGCCTGGGATCTTGTAGAAGGTAATATCACGCCAGCTCAATTTTTAAGTCGAGACCTGCCATTACTCGCTCAATGTCTTGAAAACCAAAACATTTGTTTAGAGTTAAAAGTTTATGGGGTTAGCGCCCTTGGAGGGGATATCACCGAGTACAATAAGGCATTGGAAGAGGCTAAAAAGACAGACCAGACTATCCCTCCGCCACACTTGGTATCGCAAGATAGGCTTGCAGACAGAGTTAGTATCACAGATGGGATTCAAAGTAGCCGGGACCTAACCGTGCCAATGAAGTGGCTTATAACCTAATGAACAAGGGCTCATCCGTACTCACTATTGATCATCTTTTACATGGCTATGATAAAGGCCATAGATTACTTGCTGCTTCGATTGAACTCCCTAAAACCGTCTCAGAATTGCTTCTTACTCGCAGTGATGCTGCAGTTTCTGGATATAACTCATCCAATCCACCATATTTATCTGGGTACCCCTTGCCTGAAATATCAGCTTATGCATTTTCACGCACATGGCCGGCTATTGGAATGCCTCGTCCTGGCTGCGTATGGACACATACTTTGATTATTCCATACGCGTATTTGGCTCTTGTAGAAAATTTGGAAGAACTTAAGCAATTGTTTATTGAGCCTACAAAAGACTCTTCATTGGACATTTATAGGCAGAAAATTACTGCCCCCGAATTCTCGTCAAGCTTAAGAGATGACCTTGCGCCGCCAAATGACATGATCCAAAGGCTTTTGTACCAATTTTATGAAGTACCATCCCAAGAGATTGAAATGACTTGGACCGCATTTGCGGAGATTCTTCTATTCAAAGTCTGGAATCAACAATGGCCCAAACTCCGTAGGTCCCTTTCTTTCAGAACTTGGGGTGATCTGCATAAAGAAGACCACTTTGATCTTGCGTTCTCGAGAAAGGGTCGAGACTTCTTCAATGATAATGATTTCCTGCCGGCGTGGGTTACAGAAGCAGCAATAGATGCTGCAAAGACTACAGGCACAGAGCTTAGAAAGTTTTTATGGGCGCATGGAATAGAATGCGAAACGAATAGGTATGCTTTTAAACAGCTAGTAGAAGCTTGGTCATTTATTAACCATCGTTCTTCTATGCCCTCTGAAGATTCGCTCTTATATTTTCTTAACTGGAGTGATTGTCCGAGATCCTTAATTCTGCCATTGATAAACATTGCCGTAAATGAGCTAGGAAGCCCATTATCCGTTCATGCTCTTGAGAGCATTTTTAGCAAGGTTTGTCAGTTGGAAGTAAGCGAGCTGGAAACGTTAGAGCTATCCAAGCTTACAAGACACATTGCCGCACATAGATTTGAAGACGTATCCTTCATTTTCGATGAGCGTTCCCATCTTAATTCAAATCTAGCTGAGAACTGTTTATCGTATCTGCCATCTCATTACTTGGTTAAGGCAGTTCAGAGATATCCCCGCTATTTAAACCATATCGCTGAAATTTGCCCATCGATTTTTGCAAAAAGAGAATTTTGGCGCGATAAGGCAGAGATACCAGCCCAACTGTCTCGCGCTCTAGAGTCCAAAAGCATTGATGTAAAGGATGTTATCCAAGCGCTCATTGAGAACGAACGCTTGGCAAAACCATTTGTGGCGCATTATTCAAATAAATATGTCGAGGAAATATTAGCGATATTATCTGCTTCAAACAATTGCAACGTCATGTGGCTGTCCGCTTTGGAGGGTTTTCAAGACGATTTACTTGCAGCTATAGCGAGCCTCTCCAACCCCTCAAAATCATTCCTGTTTGTTGTGGGTAAACATCTTCAATTTGATCGGCGCAGCAAATCTTCTGTTGATCCCTGGGCTTCAATCCTTCTAGAGAACCGACTGACTTTGACATCTTCTGATATTGGATTTAGCCATTATTTGCTTTGTAGGGCTTTTTCTGGAGCTTCCCCCCAAGCTGACGCACTTTTCAAATTGTCCTTTGAAGAGGTACATATTGCTTTGTCTAAGTCGAGCTTAGGCTATGACGATATAAAATTATTAGAAAGGTTTTTCCCCGACACTTATCTTCATTGGTGGTGGGATAAATGCGGTAAGTTGAGAGAGGCTTTAATCCTTTATTTCATCAATCATGACTTACCTCTGTCGGCTTTTTGTAGCGTTGTTTCCAGTGATAAATTGTTTGAAGAGATTGTGCATACTGCAAAATCCTTCAGAGAAGGAGAAGGCTTTTTAAAGAAGTTAGCCAAAGCGGGCCCTAAATGCACAGACCGCCGATTATCTTTCGTGAGGGCGATCATTAAGGAATAGAGTCCGATAGTTTATCGCCAGCTGCGATCCTGCCTCTTAGGCTGCCACCTCGAACCAACAGCTCTCGGGAAACGTCCAGTCGTCTCCAGAAAAGCCCAGCACTACTGGTTAGCCAATTAGGTACGACGCCCCTATCTGATGCCCCGCTTTAGAGATGCCGTTCCGGGATCGTACTGGTAATCTGTAATTGTTCCGTCTTTGATCCGGTTAACAGCCTCGTCGATCACGAATAGCGGCACGAGGAACCATTCGCGCGGCACGACAGGATTTCCGAAGCGATCCTTGATCTCAATGTTAAGCCTTACTGGATCAAAAACTCGCTGAATCAGGTTTTCGAGCTTGGCACGATTGATATTCGAAAGCTTGTAAGTCGCAACAATTTCAACATCTGCTAGGAGAAATGTCGGATCCAGCTTGGCGTTTCCAATCCGGCGTTCAATGCTGCTGCCAGTCACACCGATCTTGTGCACGATGTCGCGGTTGGCTGCGACCATGGGATGATCCGACTTGCTCCGTAGAACATAGATGGTGCAGCTAGTCTCGTCGCCT
>CAZBUC010000220.1:0-4273 GCA_964494965.1 uncultured Maribrevibacterium sp. | reverse complement strand
GTGTCATCTTCTAGATTCGACGCGGGCGTACCAGGACGTTGACTGTAAACAAAACTGAACGAGTGATCAAAGCCGATTTCCTGAATTAAATTCATGGTGTCGATAAAGTCTTCGTCGGTTTCCCCGGGGAATCCGATAATAAAGTCGGATGACAAACTAATACCAGGGCGCGCTTCTTTGATACGATTAATTTTATCGATGTAGTATTGGCGATCGTGACCACGTTTCATGGCGCTAAGAATTTTGTCAGCACCACTTTGAACAGGCAAATGTAAGTGACTGACCAGTTTAGGCTCATTACGGAATGCTTCGATTAAGCTGTCGCTGAATTCCACAGGGTGTGACGTGGTAAAACGAATGCGTTCAACGCCATCGATTTGCGCTACAGCATGAATAATATCAGCAAGATCAGCTTCGTCACCTTCTGCCGTATCGCCACGGTAGGCATTAACGTTTTGACCCAGTAAATGGATTTCACGAACGCCTTGCTCAGCAAGCTGCATGACTTCTTTCAAAATGCTGTCAAATGGGCGACTGACTTCTTCACCGCGAGTGTAAGGTACCACGCAGAAAGTGCAGTACTTGCTACAGCCTTCCATGATGGACACAAAGGCTTCGGCACCGTCCACTCTTGGTGCTGGCAAGTGGTCAAATTTTTCGATTTCAGGGAAGGTGACATCCGTAATCGGAATATGCTTGCCCGCGGCGTTCACCATTTCAGGTAATTTATGCAGTGTTTGCGGTCCAAAGATCATGTCTACGTGTTTGGCACGCTTGCGAATGGCATCGCCTTCTTGGCTGGCGACACAACCACCCACACCGATGACGAGATTCGGGTTCTTTTGCTTGAGTTTTTTCCAACGTCCTAGCTGGTGATAAACCTTGTCTTGGGCTTTTTCACGAATCGAACAAGTGTTTAGAAGCAGCACGTCGGCTTCTTCTGCGTTGTCTGTGAGTTCCATCTCGTGGCTTTCGCCAAGTAGGTCTGCCATACGAGACGAGTCGTACTCGTTCATTTGACAGCCATGGGTCTGAATAAAGAGTTTTTTTGCCATGTAACGTATAAACCTAAAATGAGTTTGTCTAATCGACGTTGATCTTATTATATTGGGCTTTGCTTACGAATCACAGGGGTGTTCTCAATTCCCCTAACATTAAGTCAAAAAACTACGCTAAAAAAGCCAGTTGAGACATGTCATCAAAATAATGCGTTGTTATCGTTCGTGTCTTTTCAGCTGGAGCTTTTGCGCAAGACCCGTCACAATACTTTATATTTATGAATTGTCTGTTTGGGTGTGTTTTGACCAATTTATCTCGTTTTTTATTGTTGTCTTTTATTGTAAGTATCAGTGTGAACGCATTGGCTGAAGAGAGCGATGAGTCGCCTAATTTTGCGTTTGGCTTGGGTTATGGGTTGTTAAATGAAAAGTCTCTCATGAATATTGATTTCAAAATTAACATTCCGCTTAATGAGACCTTTTCAACGCAAGTGCTTTTGAACAGTAATTATTTATTAACAGGGTCTTCTCGGGACAGTTTTGCGCAATCTGAATTCACCTCGAACTGGTTTTTGAACAGTGAATACGTGCGTCTTGGTTTGGGTGTGGGCGTTAGTGAGCTTGAGCCAATGGATGAAACCCTGGCCAGTGAGCGTGAGGTGTCGGGGCAGTTTATGGGTGAAGTGTTTCTTGGGGACTTTGCTTTCACCACGAATTATGTGTCAGCGGATATTACCCTCAGTAACATTACTAGCTCACGGTTTGGTGTAGGGTATTACCTTAATGAAGATCATCGCGTGTCACTTTTTCGAGAAAAATACAACGGCAATCAAATAGGTTGGCGTGTGGAAACCTACTATCAACCCAAAAAATATCGACAAGTAGGTCGAGTGGGCTTGATCGTGAGGACAGGCAAAGACTACGACTATGCCGGTGCCATGATTGAATATTATTTTGATCATGCGCGTTCATTACAGCAACGCGAAAGAGAATTTCATTGAATGCGATCCTTAGCTGGAAGGCATTTAATTTGGTTTAACGGACTAATAATGGAGTATCTCGACTTCGTCTATAGAATAAAACGATCTTTGTGTTCACCATGGCGCGTATTCTATCTACAATGATAAGTACGAATCTAAAATGTCGACTGAAATGATTACCTTAATCAATTCAAGGTTGTTTATTCCTTGTGATGTTAAGGCTGTGATGGAAGAGTGTAATGGGCCATTTTGCTTGTAAAGCGTTTTCAGCGTTAGAAAAAGAGCTCAAGGACGACCTATTAGAATGCTATGTAGAAGCACAGCAGGAGATCGAAGCAGTAATAAACAGTATTGAGATGGATGGCTTTTCATTTGATAAGCTTGATAACCTGTTTCGATCTTTGCACAGCATGAAAGGGAACTGCTCCGTCTGTTTTCTCGATCCCTTGGTGGGCGTGCTACATAAGCTTGAAGAAATTGTCGATGGTATGCGCGGCGGTTACATTCAATACCAACACCAATTAGGTGAGTTAATCATCGTTGTGGTTGAACAAGTCTACGACTTGCTCAAGCAAATTTATCATTCCCATGTGGCTGAAAGTGCACTGCGCGACATGCTGCAAACTGGGTTAGAGGAAATCTACGCCCAAGAGGACGATGCAAAGCGCCCAGGTATGGCGTCGCATCTACTCAATAAGTGTACTCAAACCTCACAGGAACAAGATGAAGAGGAGCCAGCGGCGTCTTCTGTCATTGTTAAAGTCATGTTTACTGAATCTCAGCAATCCGATATCAATTTATTTATTGGGTTCAGTCAAAAATTAAACCGCTTGTTAGGCTACTCTTCAGAGCGCAGTGAGCGCATTTTGAAATTGTGTCAGCTGATCAATGTAGAATGTAAAACCCCCGTTGATCCTGCGCAATTAAGCGCTGCTGCTTACATGCACAATATGGGGATGGCACTTATTTTAAACTGCAAAGACGATGATGTGCTCAAGCGGCAAGCGGAGCACAATCATCCTCTTGTTGGTGCTAATCTGCTTGCTAAGCACGAGGGATGGCAAGAGGCCGTCGCTATGGTGCAAGCTCATAAAGAACGTTTTGATGGAACGGGTTACCCCGAGGGACTAGTCGGGTCACTCATACCGCAGGGCGCTTTTATTTTATCTATGGCGGTGATGTTTATAGATATCGTCTGGGGTAAGTCTGGCAGTGAATACAACAAAAGTGCCATGCGCGCCGTGCAAAAAGTCAATTTCGAAAGTGGTAAAGGGTATCCTCCTCATCTTATTGAATCCTTTAATGCGGCCATACGAAAAGTGCTGGTGGCAAAAAGTCGTTAAGTTTGGATGGTTTTCAGTCTATGAGTGAGTCCCGTTTACCCTTGGTATTTCACCCCCACTACAGTATTCCGTTCCCTACTGGGCATAGGTTCCCTATGGCAAAATTTGCCTTGCTGGCTGAAACGCTAAGAGAGCAGGGTATATTAACCGCGTTGAACGAACACACACCACCTCCGTTGTCCTTGTCTGTACTGATGGCCGCCCATGATAAAGCGTATGTACAGCGCTTTATTCGTGGTGAACTGACTCAGCAAGAAGAAAAAAACATTGGCTTACCTTGGTCGGAGTGGTTGGTTGAACGTACCTTGCGCGCGGTATCAGGCACCATATTGACCAGTGAACTGGCGTTGCAGCACGGATTGGCGTGTCACCTTGCTGGGGGAACGCACCACGCTCATCCTTCGTATGGCTCGGGTTTTTGCATTTTTAATGATCTCGCCGTTGCGGCCCTAGCGCTGATAAACTCGTCTAGAGCAAAGAAAATAGTCATTTTGGATTGCGACGTGCACCAAGGTGATGGCACCATCGCTTTTTTCAAAGACAGAACAGACATTGTTCCCGTGTCGTGGCATTGTGAAGAGAATTACCCTCAGGTTAAGCAGGCTGGAGGTGTTAATATTGCGATTCCCCGTGGGGCAGACGATCAAACTTATTTATCCATTTTGCGTAACACCTTGCCTGGCTTGTTGGCCGAGCACCAGCCTGATTTTATTTTTTATGACGCTGGGGTTGATGTGCATAAAGATGACCGCTTAGGGTATGTCAACTTAACGGATGCAGGCATTTTAGAGCGGGATACTTATGTGCTTAACACCTGCTTGTCAGAAGGCGTGCCTGTTGCTTGTGTTATTGGTGGAGGCTACGATCGTCAAGAAGATAGAGTCGCTTGGCGACACAGTTTACTTCACCAAGCGGCCAATCAAGTTTGGCTATCTTTTAAAGCAAATGGCAA
>CAZBUC010000219.1:0-4285 GCA_964494965.1 uncultured Maribrevibacterium sp. | reverse complement strand
CGTTAATACTTTAACCCCCAACAACGCCGCCGACTCGACCGTACGACGAACTGCTGACGCTCCTGCAGAGTTTCCAGCTATACTAGGGAGGTGCTTTTTTTTGGCCCAGCGATTATTACCATCCATGATTATGGCAATATGTTCTGGTACAGCGACTGATTCAGCATCAGTGCCATTTAGTTCAGACATAGCATCACCTTAGTTAATAAAAAAAGCGAGCCGAAGCTCGCCTTCTTCACTAAATTTCCATCAAGTCTTTTTCTTTTGCGGCAAGACGCTCTTCAACGAGTGCGACATATTTGTCGGTAATTTTTTGAACTTGGTCTTGTCCACGACGATCGTCGTCTTCAGAAATTTCTTTTTCTTTCAACAAGTCTTTAAGACTGCCATTGGCATCACGACGGATATTGCGAATAGCAATACGACCGTTCTCAGCTTCATTTTTTGCTTGCTTAAAGTAGTTTTTACGCGTTTCTTCAGTCAGGGCAGGCATAGGAATGCGGATCAGATTCCCATTCGTTGCTGGATTCAAACCAAGATCTGATTTCATGATGGCTTTTTCGATTTCAGGAACCAAATTATTTTCCCAAGGAGAAACACCCAAGGTTCGCGCATCTTCAACAGTAATGTTGGCCACTTGGCTCAACGGTGTTTCAGAACCGTAATAGTTCACTTTAACAGAGTCTAAAATACTCGGGTGTGCTCGACCAGTACGGATTTTTTTAAATGCAGACTCAACAGAAGCCACCGCTTTGCCCATTCGCTCTTCTGCATCTTTAAGAATTTCGTTAATCATAACTTCCTCACTTAATCAGGGTACCTTCGTCGCCGCCAACCATGATATTCACCAAGGCGCCAGGCTTATTCATATTAAATACTCGTATTGGCATGCTGTGATCTCGTGTTAAACAAATCGCCGTTAAATCCATAACGCCCAATTGCTTCTCAAGCACCTCATCATAGCCTAATGTATCATATTTGACTGCAGTAGGATCTTTCATTGGATCGGCAGAGTACACTCCATCCACTTTCGTTGCCTTCAATACAACATCAGCATCAATCTCGATACCGCGCAAACAGGCGGCAGAGTCTGTTGTAAAAAAGGGATTGCCTGTACCAGCAGAGAAAATCAACACATCACCTTCTTGCATTAAGCGCATCGCACGCCTTCTGTCGTAGGGCTCAACAATTCCCGTCATGGTAATCGCTGACATTACGCGGGTGGCAATATTTGCGCGCTCTAAGGCATCTCGCATCGCCAAAGCATTCATAACCGTTGCCAGCATGCCCATATGATCGCCAGTGACACGATCCATACCTGCTTTACTTAAAGCCTGTCCACGGAACAAGTTACCACCGCCGATGACAATACCAACCTCAACACCAATGCCACGCAATTGGCCGATCTCAAGGGCGATTCGATTGAGCACCTTAGGGTCAATACCAAATGGCTCATCGCCCATTAAAGCTTCGCCACTGAGTTTTAACAAAATTCGTTTATATTTAGGACTTCTTTCTTTTGGCACTTTAACCTCCGGCAAGGGTTGCATCTCTTCAATCAATGACGCTTAGTCAGTCAACACACATCGCATCCGTCTTTCATAAAAAGGGGCAGTCAAGCTGCCCCTTTATTTAGAACTATCAACTAAAGATTAACCTTTAAGCTGAGCAGCTACTTCTGCAGCAAAATCCACTTCAGCTACTTCGATACCTTCACCTACTTCAAGGCGAACAAACGAAGTCACGGTAGCGCCGGCGTCTTTTACAAGCTGGCCTACTTTAATTTCTGGGTTCTTAACAAAAGGCTGTTCAGTCAAGCTGTTTTCAGCCAAGAACTTCTTCATACGACCTACGATCATTTTGTCAACGATCTCAGCAGGCTTACCAGCCATATCCGGCTGTGCACGAATAATTTCTTCTTCTTTAACCAGCACTTCAGCAGGCATGTCTTCGCCACGAACAACGCGAGGAGAAACAGCCGCTACATGCATAGACACATCTTTCGCTAGTTCAGATGAACCACCTTCAAGCTGAGTCAATACAGCGATCTGTCCATTACCGTGCAAGTAGCCGCTAACTAAGCCACCCTCAACAATAACGGCACGACGAGGTGTGATGTTTTCACCAATTTTCTGAACCAAGGCTTCACGAGCTTCAAGCATGTCACCTGAAATCACTTTCGCCATATCAGTCTCTTTCGTTGCAAAAACAACATCAGCGACTTTATTAGCGAAAGAAATGAAACCTTCGTCACGAGAAGCGAAGTCAGTTTCAGAGTTAACTTCAACCAAGACACCGTAAGATGCATCATCCGCTACGCGCATAATGATAGTACCTTCCGCTGCAGTACGACCTGCTTTTTTCGCTGCCTTCATGCCACTTGATTTACGTAGCTCTTCAATCGCCACTTCAATGTCGGCGTTCGCAGCAGCAAGTGCTTTTTTGCACTCCATCATACCTAAACCCGTGCGCTCACGTAGCTCTTTTACTAATGCTGCAGATACTGCGGCCATAACAATTCCTCTTCTACCAATTCAAATTTAAAAAAGGAGGCGAACACCCCCCTTTAGAAACCAGAACAAACTAATTAGTTTGCTTACGCTTCAGTCGCTTCGCTGACTTCAACAAATTCATCTGCTGTGCCAGCTGATTCAGCACGCGCTTCTAGAACGGCATCAGCAAAAGCACCAACGTACAACTGAATGGCACGAATAGCGTCATCGTTAGCAGGAATGATGTAATCAACGCCGTCTGGATCACTGTTTGTATCAACGATACCGATAACAGGGATACCTAGCTTGTTAGCTTCTTTGATTGCAATACGCTCATGGTCAACGTCAACAACAAAAAGAACGTCAGGAAGACCGCCCATATCCTTGATACCACCCATAGAAAGCTCAAGTTTTTCAAGCTCACGAGTACGCATCAAAGCTTCTTTTTTCGTTAGTTTGTCAAAAGTACCATCCGTCATTTGTGTTTCAAGCTCACGAAGACGCTTGATAGAAGCACGGATCGTTTTGTAGTTTGTTAGCATACCACCCAACCAGCGATGGTTTACGTAAGGCATACCTGAGCGAGAAGCTTGCTCTTTGATTGTTTTAGACGCAGCACGCTTAGTACCAACAAACAACACCTTGTTTTTGTTCTCAGCCATTTTTTTAACAAGCTCAAGAGCGTTGTTTAGGGCTGGAACAGTGTGTTCAAGGTTGATGATGTGAATCTTGTTACGAGCACCGAAAATGAAAGGCTTCATTTTTGGGTTCCAGTAACGAGTTTGGTGACCGAAGTGTGAACCAACCAATAATAGGTCGCGCATAGATACTGTAGGCATTTTACTATCCTTTAAATTTGGGTTATTTAAGCTTACCAGCTGAAAGCGTCAGTCGAACAAGGTTTAAGGCAACCTAAGACACCCAAGACACTTTCATTCGTTGCGGCAAGATCGTTGATTTAGTGAGTTAAGCTCGCGTAACAAATAGAGCCCCATTACGCAAGCTGGCGTTTTATACCATATTTATCTAAAAACCAAAAGACTCGAACACTTTTTTACACGTTTTACTGAACACGTTTTTTTCAGACACAGAGGCGATTCTACAACCCAAGTCATGTAGAATAGGCGCTATCTTAGCCATAAACCAATTTAAGAAATACTAACTATGAGTAACGAAATACTGCAAAAAATCGAAGCACTAACCAAAAATGGTCGTCTGGAAGTTCCTACTGCCACTCCTCGCCCAGCCGCGACGCGTTTCAGCGACGTCAGTGATATAGAGGGCATGAGAGTAGCAGGTAAACTGGCAGCTGATGTTCTTGTGATGCTTGAAGAGTTCATCATACCTGGCATTACCACGGAACAAATCGACATTATTGCTCACAACTACATTGTAGGAGAGCAAGGTGCTGTCCCGGCACCACTGAACTACCATGGTTTTCCTAAATCCTGCTGTACATCTGTCAATGATGTTATTTGTCACGGCATCCCCAACGACAAAGCACTGAAAAAAGGCGATGTGGTGAATGTTGATATCACTATCATTAAAGACGGTTACTACGGCGATACCAGTAAAATGTTCTTTGTTGGTACCGCCCTGCCCCACGCTGAGCGCTTGGCGAAAGTGACACAGGAAAGTCTGTATCTCGCTATTGATATGGTAAAACCTGGCGTTCGCTTAGGTGATATTGGCGCGGCTATTTCCGCTTATGCACACAAGCATCATTATACTGTCGTTGAAGAATATTGTGGGCACGGCATCGGCACCACCTTCCACGGCGAGCCTCAAGTTGC
>CAZBUC010000218.1:0-4288 GCA_964494965.1 uncultured Maribrevibacterium sp. | reverse complement strand
TGTTGCCACCGCAAAGAAAATGGTTTTTGGTATTGTTGGTATTGATATGATTGCCGGGCCATCAGAAATTCTGGTTGTCTGTGATGGCAAAACAGATCCCGATTGGATTGCGATGGATCTTTTTTCTCAGGCCGAACACGATGAAGATGCTCAGTCGATATTAATTTCTCCTGACTTGGCCTTTTTGGATAGCGTCAAAAAATCCATGGAGCGCTTAGTGGAGACACAAAGTCGACAGGCTATCATTAAGGCTTCTCTTGAAGGTCGAGGTGCTTTTATTCATGTTAAAGATATGGATGAAGCCATGGATATAGCCAACCTTGTTGCTGCAGAGCACTTAGAATTATCTATGGATGAGCCTGAGAAGTGGGCGGAGAAAATTCGTCACGCGGGCGCTATTTTTATGGGCAGGCATACCCCAGAAGCGTTAGGGGATTATTGTGCTGGGCCAAATCACGTTTTACCGACTTCCGGTACGGCTCGTTTCTCATCACCGCTTGGGGTTTATGACTTTCAAAAGCGTAGTTCACTGATTTATTGCTCCGATGTTGGGGCAAGTGAATTGGCTAAAATTGCTTCGCCGCTTGCGCGAGCGGAGTCACTCGAAGCCCATGCCATGTCCGCTGAATATCGTATGCTAAAAGGTGATTGAGAGTGAAAAAAGCAGCTCAGTCATCCGCTATGTTAACGCTGAGGAAAATAACTCGGCTGTTTGCTCTGGTGTTTTTGTTTTTAGTCATCGTGGGCTTCTTTATGTCCTCGGGCTATCGTGTGGAGCGAAGTGTTTTAATTGATGCTCCACGTGATTTTGTCTATGAGAATCTGTTATCGGGTGATTTTCTTTCTGATTGGATGTATATAGAAAATGGTCAAGTAGAGCGTTTTTCTAATACCTTGCAAGAAGGGGATTCCGTTGCCATTTCTTATACAGGTTCCGATGAGCAAGGACTGCTTAGCGTGACAGAGTCTGCTGAATCGGTTGTTCGCTTTAATGTCCAATCAAGATCCACCGTTGAACTGGTGCAGAATCGAATGGAGCTTGTTCCAGATGGCAATAGTACCAGAGTCAGTTGGATAATCGAGGGTGAGTTAAAATCGGGATTGCTAAGCCCTTACCTCGCTTTATTTGCTAATGATATTGCTGGAGCTAATTTCGAGTTGAGCTTACAAAGCTTGAAAGAACAAATTGAAGCGCGTTATTAAGTCTTGTTTTATGACTGAGCGGTGCTTCTGTATTGAGAGGTTATTTTGTTAAGAGCGGATTTTGAGCGTTTGCTCAACGATACATTATCTCCCAGTCTGTTTAAGGATTTTGCTCCTAATGGTTTGCAGGTTGAGGGAAGTGATAGCATTAATCGTGTTGTTACCGGTGTGACTGCCACTCAGGCACTTATCGAGGCGGCGATAGCGTACAAAGCGGATGCTATTTTTGTACATCATGGTTTTTTTTGGAAAAACGAAGCCCCTCAAATTGTTGGCATGAAGTACCGACGTATTGCTTCTCTTATAAAGCACGATATCAATCTTTATGGTTATCATCTGCCTTTGGATGCCCATCCTACTTTAGGTAATAACGCGGGTTTAGCTGATGCCATCGGTTTGATAAATCGACGAGGATTGCAATCAGGTGTGGCCTTGCATGAGTCAATAGGCGTTGTCGGCGAATTGTCTAGCGCTGTATCGACAGACCGTTTTCGAGAGATTATCGAGCAAGCGGTTGATCGTAGTGTCCTTTTTGAGTGTGTTAACGATAAGGAGATTCGTCGAGTCGCTCTGTGTACTGGGGGTGCGCAAGGTTACATAGAGCAAGCTATTCAGGCCAACGCGGATGTTTTTATTACTGGTGAAGTGTCTGAGCAGACAATTCATATTGCTCGTGAGATGGGGATTCATTTTGTCGCTGCAGGGCATCATGCGACTGAGCGGTTTGGTGCTAAAGCCATGGCAAATTTTTTGTCTGAAGCGCATGGGTTAGAAGCCATATTTATAGATGATAATAGCCCAGCATAAAAAGTAATGCTGTGAAGAAAAAAATGGGCCTTATGGGCCCATTTTTTGTTTCAAGTTTAGTAAAAAAAAATCGTCAATCAGCGAGTTTTGCGATGGCTAACGCTTTACTATGTCCATCAAAGATTTAGATGGTGCGTTTTGGTTCAAGGTCTCTTTCGTTATCATGAAGACCGAAAGAGTCACTTAGCATACCTGTATCGTTATCTTGTTTGGATGCATAATCTTTTGGAGGTGAATACTCTTCCAAATCCATCGCTGCCTGTAAGGTTCGGCTTTTGTCGCTTGGCTCAATCGCGACATGGCTTATCTGCGCAGCATTTTCTGCCAAGCTATCTCTTAGGCTGGCCAAGCTTTTTTCTACGGCTAATAATTTTTCACTGCTCTGACTGAAAAAACCGTCAATCACAGCTTGTTTGCTGTCCAGTTCTTCTTGCAAGGTTTTCATCGTTATGATGTTTGAGTGTAGGTTCGCTTTTTTGTCGCTGTTTTTGGCGCTGATGTTTTTAATGACCAATGTGACAATGCCGCCAATGATGATGCCGGTGACAAATATGATGATGTTAAATTCTTCTAAGTTCATGACTCTCTCCAAAAAACGGTTCGTTTATTATAGCGAAAGCGTGCCACTGATAACAGTGTGATAGGTGTGGTTTAAGTTCCAATTTGTTAGAATAAGTATAAATCATTTATTTGAAAGTTAGAGCAACAATGACCCCAATATCACGATATAAGCAAGACTTAGAAAAATCCGATTTTAACTACGATCCAGCTCAAGAAGAAGCGGTGCAGGCGCTGCAAGATTTGTTCGAACGATTAACCTCGAATGATCAAAACTCATCCTCGGCTGGCCTATTGGGAAGATTTCTTAAAAAGAAAAAGCCCAGTGTGGTAACGGGTCTTTATTTTTGGGGAGGTGTAGGGCGTGGCAAGACGTATTTGATGGATACCTTCTATGATTGTTTGCCAACCGAAAGAAAAATGCGTCTGCATTTTCATCGGTTCATGCAAATGGTCCATCAAGAAATGCGCAAGCTTCATGATGTTAAGAATCCACTAGAGATCATAGGGAAGCAAATTTCGGAAAAGGCACAAGTGTTGTGTTTTGATGAATTTTTTGTCACCGACATTACCGATGCAATGATTTTGGCCGGACTGCTGGAAGTGCTGTTTGAAAATGGCACTACGTTAGTAGCAACGTCTAACATCGAACCAGACGGTTTGTATAAAAATGGGTTGCAAAGAGCGCGATTCCTGCCTGCCATTGAGCTGGTCAAAAAGCACACTAAAGTCATGAATGTGGATGGAGGTGTAGATTACCGCTTGAGAACCTTAAAACAAGCTAAGTTGTATCATTATCCCCTAAGTGAGTCAGCTGATCTGGAGCTAAATGCCCGTTTTATGAGCTTGGTATCAGACTCCTCTCATGTGGTTGAAGGGGGGGCAGTGGAGATTGAGGGTCGCGATATTCCTCTTATTAGAAGCTGTGAAGACATGGCGTGGTTTGATATTAAGGCTTTGTGTGATGGGCCAAGAAGTCAAATAGACTACATAGAAATAGCGCGTATCTATACGACGGTCATAATTGCTAACTTGCCTCAAATGGACTCTTCTAAAGATGATTTGGCGAGGCGTTTTATTAACCTTGTTGATGAGTTTTATGATCGCCATGTTAAGGTGATTTTTTCTGCTGAAGTGGCCATTACGGATATTTATACAGGTAAAAGGCTGACTTTCGAGTACGATAGAACCATCAGTCGTTTGTTGGAAATGCAATCTGAAGAATATTTGTCTTTAGAGCACCGTCCTTAATGGAATGGACTTTTTTATCGGCATTTAATAGTGTACAATTCGTTCGCCTTTTTGAAGGTAAGTGTACGTTGATCTAATAAGTCATTAGTTCAACCAATAATAATAGGTATAGCGTGTCTTTAGACACGTGTATTGATAGGGTTTTTTGATGAAAACTTTTACAGCTAAACCTGCTGAAGTACGTCGCGACTGGTTCGTGGTCGATGCTGAAGGCAAAACTCTAGGCCGCTTGGCTACTGAAATCGCTCGCCGTCTACGCGGTAAGCATAAAGCGGAATATACTCCACACGTTGACACTGGCGACTACATCGTCGTTATCAACGCTGAGAAAGTTCACGTTACAGGTAACAAAGCAGCTGCAAAACAATACTACCGCCACACTGGTTATCCAGGCGGCTTGCGTTCTATGAATTTCGAGAAGTTGATTGATCACGCTCCTGAGCGCGTTCTTGAAATCGCCGTAAAAGGT
>CAZBUC010000217.1:3768-4292 GCA_964494965.1 uncultured Maribrevibacterium sp. | reverse complement strand
CTTTTTTTTATGATAGGTAACCCTATTTACCCCAGTTCTCTATGGCGTCAACAAAATGCGCAAGGAATAAATTGGTTTGGTGGGCGTCTAACGCTCGATGATCAATACTGAGTGACACGTAGCATTTTGGGCGAATGACGATGACGTCTTCACCATTCACCTCTTCCACCACGGCTCTTTTTTCAAGCTTACCAATACCCAAAATGGCCACCTGAGGCTGGTTAATGATAATGGGCGTAGCAAATAGGCTGCCGCTCACACCATGATTTGAGATAGTAAATGTACCATCCCTCATGTCTGCGGCAACCAGCTTACCCTGCCTGGCTTTATCGGTTTGTTGTTGCAGCGCTGAGGCGATTTCAAACAAGTTTTTCTCTTGAACCTGTTTCACAACGGGAACAATCAGTCCATCATCCCCTAACGCTGTGCCGACACCGATATTGATGTCGTCAAAGATTTCCAAGCAATCATCATGAAACCGCGAGTTCACGACAGGCACTTTTTGCATAGCCTTTGCACTAGCG
>CAZBUC010000217.1:0-3758 GCA_964494965.1 uncultured Maribrevibacterium sp. | reverse complement strand
CGGCCAAGAAATACGCGGTAAAGGTCAATTTCACACCGGCTTCTTCAAAGCCCATCTTGCACTGTTTTCTGTGCTCTATGATGCGCCCCATGTCCATTTCAAACACACTGGTCACATGGGGTGACGTATGCAGCAAACTTTCCACCATATGACTGGCGATTTTCTTACGCATAGTGGTATGAGGAATTTTTTTACCTATTAAGCCGCCAGACGTGCTCGCACGCTTCTCATCCGCTTTTTGAGACCCAACTCGGCCAGCGTCAACACGCTGTACTCCACCGTTTTTAACAAACTGCAGAATGTCATTGCGCGTCACTCGGTTGCCCTTGCCTGTGCCTGGGATATGATCAATGTCGAGATTATGTTGTCTCAGTAATTTTCTAACGGCCGGGCCGATTAGGTGACGTCGTGATGACGCATTCTCAGCATCATCATGAAAGCGATCTGCCGATTGCATCGATTCACGGGTTGTTTCAGACAACTGAGTCTTTGTTGCCGACGACGCTGACGCCACCCCCCCTTCTTTAAACGCCTGAGAAGCCTCTTGTATATAGCCTAAGACGGTCTTTTCGTCGACGTTCTCACCGGATGCCGCCAATATTTTGGCAATCACCCCGTCTACCTCGGCACACACTTCCATTGAAACCTTATCGGTTTCTAATTCCAAAATAGGGTCGCCTTTTTTAACCTGCGCCCCCTCAGAAACAAGCCATTCAGACAAGGTAGCTGCGGTTCCTTCTAACGCGCCAGCCGGCAAAGTAATAGTCATTGATTCACTCATGTCATCCCCCTCACACATCAATCAAGTGTTGCATGGCTTGTGCAATTTTTTGCTCACTCGGCACCGCACTGTCTAACAATAAAAAGTTATGCGGATTGGGAATGTCAGGCATGGTGAGACGCTGAATGGGCGCATCTAAGCTGAAAAACAATTCTTCCGCGAGCACAGCGGCAATTTCAGCACCAAATCCTGCGGTTTTATTGTCTTCATGAACGATTAAGCAACGCCCTGTTTTTTCCACCGAACTCAGTACCGCGTCTTTGTCCCATGGCTGCAAGGTTCTTAAATCAATAACCTCGATGCTTTTATCGGTTGTGCTCTTAAGCTCTTTGGCGGCATTTTCGCAACGCTCTACCATGGCCCCCCAACACACCACCGTTAACTCTGTACCAGACAATAGGGTATTGGCCTTGCCAAACGGAATCACATAGTCATCGCCAGGATAAGGACGACGAGACCAAGCGTTATCTAACAAAGAGCGATGCTCAAAAAAGATCGTCGGATTATTATCTCTAAGCGCATAACGCAACAGCCCCACTGCGTCTTCCGCATTGGAAGGCATGGCCAGCTGCCAACCGACTTTGTGCGCCCATTCCACTTCATCACTCATGGAGTGCCATGGATCACCACGACGGGCAAAACCACCCGGAATACGCACCACCATAGGCGCAGCAAACTGATTATTGGTTCTCCAGCGCATAATACCCGTATCAGAAAGTTGCTCTGCCGCGGGTTCCGCGTACTTTCTAAACTGTATTTCTGGCACTGGCATCAGGCCATTTAACGCCATCCCCACAGAGCGCCCAATGATGCCCTCTTCGGACAAGCTGGTATCAAATACTCGATGGTCACCAAATTTTTCATTCAAACCAAGGGTTGCACCATGCACGCCACCTTTAGGCCCCACATCTTCGCCAAACACCATGACTTTTGGGTTAGTGGCTAATTCGAAGTCCAAGGTCTTACGTATCGCCGTAAGCATATTGAGTCGCGCGCCTTCAGGCTTAGGGTCAAAACTGGATATAGGAAATTGATGCCCGCTAGCGGCCAACCCGCCACGTAATTGAACCTGATCTTTTTCAGCGTACACAAAACGCTTTAGATTCTCTGGATCGGGCTGAGGCAGCTGCTTAGCACGCTCTACCGCATCACGAATTTCTTGATGGCTTTGTGTTTCAAGATTTTGCCAGACCGTCTCACTCATTAGTCCATTGTCTAGCAAATATTGCTTAAGCTTGGGCAGAGGGTCTCTCGCTTGTTCATCGGCAATAAAATCGGCAGGTTTGTACGTTTGAGTGTCTTGAAAAGTATGGCCACACAAGCGAGGCACCTTTAGGCGCAATAAACATGTACCTTGACCAGAGCGGACATAATCGACCGCTTCTTGTATCAGCGCTGGCGTTTGATAAGGGTCGGTGCCGTCACCATCAATAATATGCAAATTCTTGTAGGCTTTTAGATTCGCCACTTGATCGCCACCAGGTGTTTGCACTTCTTGAGGCACAGAAATGCCATAACCATTGTCTTCAATATAAAAGAGATGAGGGAGATTATTGGTGGTTGAAATGTTTAACGCCGACCAGAAGCCATTGGTCGACATGGAAGAATCGCCCCCCATAGACACCGCCATGGCGCCCACGTAGCTGAAATCTTTTAGCTGATTTTTGTGGTACACAATAGACTGCGCCCAGCCTGAAATTGGCGTGTATTGCGCACCGACACCACCACACATAGGAAACAGCATGGCGCCCTTTCTGTCTACATTGGGGAAGTTACACACCACACCAATATCACGACCATCACTGTAGCCGCCCGCTTTCGCCATGGGGGAAGCGACCACCACATCTAAATCAATACCAAGACTCATCACAAAAGGTCGAGAACGGTAATAGCCACTTGCTGCGTCATGGGGATGCGTCAACAGCGATCCTAATAGTATCTGCGCGAAATCGTGACCCCGTGCAGAAAATTGATTAAAGACCCGCTTCTCTGGCACCAACTCCTTTTCTTCAATCTCATCCAACGCCCGAGAGAGCATCATCAGCCGACTGACTTCAAACCAGTCAAACCTAGGCTCGTCCTTTACTCGGTCTTTTACAACATGTTTTTCTTTCAGCAATTGAGTCATAGCAATACACCATTTTGTTGAGTCGCTTTTCAGCTTTATTTTTATAATTACGATGCATCAATGATATCTACGACATGGCGAAATTATCTTTCTTATTTGGATATTGTTTGGCAAGCTACGCAACATTGTTTCTCAAAATAATAAAAAAGGAGACACCTGATGCTCGATAAGTTTGATATCGCAATACTCATTGCGTTACAGAAAGATGGTCGTTTAAGTAATAGGGAGTTAGCAGACAGCATTGGCTTGTCCAGTGCGCCTTGCTGGAGACGACTAAAACGCTTGGAAGATGAAGGCTATATAAAAGGCTATACGGCCGAGTTGAACGCAAAAAAAGTCCAATTAAACGTCATTGCGTTTGCGCAAGTGTCTATGGACAATCACCACCCAGAAACCCTGGCACCTTTTCTTTCCATCATCAAAGAATGCCCAGAAATTCTCGAATGCCATTCCGTCAGCGGCGACTGCGATTTTATGCTAAAAGTGATTACAAAGGATCTTGACAGCTACGACGAGCTGTTAACTAAAAAGCTTCTACAGGCGAAAGGGGTTCGCTCTGTTAGCACCATGTTCTCGATGAAACAGCCAAAAATAAGCAGAGAATTTCCTCTGATTACTATATGATTCGCCCTCAAATTCCACCCGCCAAGCGAATACACTATGTCCGACAATGCGCTCTACACCGATCTATCTGGCTATTACGATTTAATGTGTGCCGATATTAACTACCAAGATCAAAGCCACAGCGCGCATCGGCTCCATCAGATTTTTGGTAACTCAGGAAAGCGCCATCTCGATCTAGCCTGTGGCACGGGGCCGCATATTTATCATCTTCAACAAGCTGGCTAT
>CAZBUC010000216.1:1548-4316 GCA_964494965.1 uncultured Maribrevibacterium sp. | reverse complement strand
GGTCTTCTACTACTTCTTTCACGTCTTGCCAAACAAAATGTGGCAACATGAATTTGTCGTGTAGGCTAGTGCCCCAACGGACCAATGGCTTTTTGTACGGTTCTTTCCAGAAACGGGCTACAAGACAGCGCAACAACAACATCTGTACAAGAGACATATGCGGATGTGGCGGCATTTCAAAACCACGAAACTCTAGTAGACCCTGGCGACCACTGGCGCTGCCTGCAGCGTACAGTTTATCGATACAGAACTCAGAACGGTGAGTGTTACCTGTGATATCGACCAGTAAATTACGCATCAAACGATCGACCAACCAAGGTTCTTCTACAAAACCAGATGGCATGTTTTGGAAAGCGATTTCCATTTCATATAAGGCTTCATCACGCCCTTCATCTGGACGTGGTGCTTGGCTGGTTGGGCCAATGAACATGCCAGAGAAAAGATAAGATAGACCAGGATGGTGCTGCCAAAAGGTGACCAAGCTTTGCAATAGCTCAGGACGACGTAGTAGCGGACTGTCTGCTGGTGTACGGCCACCAAGTGTTACGTGATTACCACCACCTGTGCCTGTGTGGCGACCATCCAGCATGAACTTTTCTGCACCGAGGCGAGAAAGATAGGCTTGGTGATACAAGGTTTCTGTGTTGTGAACCAGCTCTTCCCAATTGGCCGCAGGGTGGATATTAACCTCAATAACACCAGGGTCTGGCGTGATCAGGAATTTTTGCAAACGGGGATCTTTTGGCGGTTCATACCCTTCGATGACAATCGGTAAATCCAGCGTTTTTGCCACTGACTCAAGATGCTCTAGCAAGCTGACAAAATGTTCAAGGTGTGTCATAGGTGGCATGAAGACATGCAAACGACCATCACGTGGTTCAATACACAAGGTAGTACGAATCACATTTTTGAGCGTTTTTTCAGTCGCCAACTGTTCGGTGACTGGTGTGGCTTGCATGGGTTTTTTAGCAAAATGCTGTTTTGCTACGCTGTCTAGCACCGCATTGTCTTTCTTGTTTGCTAGAGGCTGGCGTGGGTCAAATGGATCGCGTTCAGGAATGCGATCTTCTTCCGCTTGTGCTGGCAAAGAATTGAGCGGTAAACGATAGCCCATCGGGCTGTCACCTGGAATAAGCGTGATGACATCACTGCGCATCGGCCACAAAGAGCTTTTCCAGCTATTGCTATAGCCATCAAATTCCAGCGGTAAAATATACCCTGTTGTAGAACTTAATCCTCGACTAAGCAACTTAGCGAGACGGCGACGCTCTAGATCGTCTTTAAGATCGGCTTTGGTGGGATCAACATCGGCAGGAAGCGATTGCTCCATCCACATGTAATACAAGGTATCTTCATAGGTGCTTTGCAAATAGCGCTTGTCTAGGGCTAGCTTGCCACACAGTAACTCGCCAAAGGCATGAGCGTCTTTAATGGTGTGTTTGTAGTCTTTGTCGACACGAGCCAAATACTTAGGATCATTCCACAAGGCTTCGCCGTCCGTGCGCCAAAAACAACCCAGCGCCCAGCGTGGTACTTCTTCACCCGGATACCACTTACCTTGTCCATAATGCAGTAAGCCATTGGCCCCAAATTCTTGCTTCATTTTGATCAGCAAGTCTTTGGCTAATTTAAGCTTTTCTGCGCCCAATGCGCCTGTGTTCCACTGTTCTGAATCCATGTCATCGATGGAAACGAAAGTAGGTTCACCGCCCATTGTCAGGCGGACATCACCGTCTTCTAATTCTTTATCGACTGCAAAACCCAGTGCTTTTATCGTGTCCCATTCACCTTCGGCGTAGGGTTTGGTGACACGTGGGTCTTCGTGGATACGAGTAACGATGTTGCTGTAGCTGAATTCACATTCACATTCGTCGACAAAGCCTGTGATTGGCGCGGCGGATGCGGGTTCTGGTGTACAGGCTAAAGGAATATGTCCTTCGCCAGCAAACAAACCAGACGTTGGGTCTAAGCCAACCCAGCCGGCGCCCGGCAAAAAGACTTCACACCAAGCGTGTAAGTCAGTGAAGTCTTCCTCTGGACCGGATGGGCCATCAAGGGCTTTCACATCGGCGGTCAATTGCACCAAATAGCCCGATGCAAAGCGCGCTGCCAAACCAAGACTACGAAGAATTTGTACCAGCAACCAAGACGTATCTCGGCATGATCCTTTCTTCAAGGTTAAGGTTTCTTCACAGGTCTGGACGCCTGGCTCAAGACGGATCCCATAGCCAATGTCCGCAGCGAGGCGGCTGTTTATAGCGACTAAAAAGTCATTGATCGGGGTGTTTTTGCGATCGACGGTAGACAGCCATTTGTCCAATAATGGGCAAGATTCGGTGACTTGTAAGTATGGCTCTAATTCTTTTTTGAGCGCCTTGTCGTAGGCAAACGGATACTCTTCCGCATAACTTTCCACAAAGAAATCGAATGGGTTGATCACCGTCATGTCGGCGATGACTTCCACATAGAATTCGAGCTTATTGGTTTTTTCAGGAAATACCAGACGCGTCTGAAAGTTGCCAAAAGGGTCCTGTTGGACGTTGACGAAATGCGTTTCGGGTAACACTTTAAGCGAATAAGCGTGAATCTTAGTGCGAGAGTGTGCTGCGGGTTGCAGCCTCAAAACGTGGGGGGCGACGTTTACGAAGCGGTCAAACTCATAAGTCGTTTTATGTTGTATTGCGACTCTAATGGTCATGCAGCGTCTCCTTGCCGAAAATGAAACCAGTTCTCGGTAATCTGGTGATGTATTTCAATAATTGCAATCT
>CAZBUC010000216.1:0-1538 GCA_964494965.1 uncultured Maribrevibacterium sp. | reverse complement strand
GTAGCTCATTCAAGTGATTGTGGAAGTTGTCATCGAGATCTTCCGAACTGATAAGTGGATAATCAAATTCAAGAATTTTATCGACTTTGGCCCGAATTGGCTCAGCGCGTGGCAGCTGATTAGCGGCCTCACCTATTTGGCCAAGACAATAGGCTAGAGTGCGAGGAAAGCAGGGGTCGTTCATTAAAAACGTCGCCGCTTTCGCGCCATTAATAGATGATCTTACTGTGCGACGATAATCTAAATAGGCGCTTTGAGATTTCAGTACTTTTGACCAAGTTACTTGGCCAAGCTGAATACGAGTTTCAGGTTTGGATTGCAGCATTAACGCGACCGCAGCGTCGAGGATACGTGTCCCCATGTCGGCACGCTCAAGATAGCGACCCATAATTAAAAAATGCCAACCCGCATCGCGGCTTTTTGCGCCAGCAAATAACCCAATGATTTTTTGACAACCTTCAATAATGGTGTTCAGAAAAAGGTGGCGTTCTGAGCGATTGATGCCTTGTTTGATATTCTGCTGGGCATATAGATCTAGCTCATTGATGAGTTCCCATGTTTCTTTGGGCACCACATCACGGGTGGTGCGGATGTTTTCCCGAACCATTTTTAGCGATGACAGTATGGAACTGCTATTGGTGTCGTCAGCCAGTAAAAACTTCACCACGTTGCGTTCGTCTTTTACCTTGTAGCGTTGTTCAAACGCGTCTTCATTGCTGAGGATTTCGATCAAGTTAAACCAAGATACCTCGATGTCTTTGGGTAGGTCGAACAGTAGATCGTCGTACACACTGACCAAACGAGCAGTATTTTCGACGCGCTCCAAGTAACGGGCGCTCCAATATAAGCGTTCTGCGACTCTCGATAACATAATTATTGCCCCTTTGTTTCCACAATCCAAGTGTCTTTACTGCCGCCGCCTTGTGATGAATTCACCACCAAGGAGCCTTTTTTCATTGCCACGCGAGTCAGTCCACCCGTTGTAACGTAGGTGTCTTTGGCTTGCAGAATGAAAGGACGCAAATCCAAATGACGGGGTTCTAACACGCCTTTTGAAATAAGCGTTGGCGCAGTGGACAATTTCAGCGTGGGCTGGGCAATGTAGTTACGCGGGTTTTTGGTAATTAATTCGGCAAAGAGTGCCTGCTCTTTTTTCGTTGAGTGGGGACCAACCAACATACCGTATCCGCCAGACTCGTTGGCCGGTTTAACAACCAATTTGTCTAGATTCTCCAAGACATAAGCCCGTTGCTCTGGGTCATCACACAGGAAGGTTTCGACATTATTAAGAATAGGCTCTTCGTCTAGGTAGTAACGAATAATAGCGGGCACATAAGCGTACACGACTTTATCATCAGCGACGCCGGCCCCCGGCGCGTTAGCTAGGGCAACGTTGCCTTTACGCCACGCCCGCATTAATCCTGCCACACCGAGTACAGACTCTGGGTCAAACGCTTCAGGGTCAATGAATAAATCGTCAATACGACGATAAATGACATCTACTCGTTCAGGTCCGTCGATGGTTTTCATGTAAACGC
>CAZBUC010000215.1:0-4342 GCA_964494965.1 uncultured Maribrevibacterium sp. | reverse complement strand
GATGCTCAGCGAAGATGGTTCCCAGCCGTTAACCTCGCATACTATTGGGCCTGTACCTTTGGTACTGTTTTCTCCGACCCAAGGTTTAGGCATAAAAGAAGGTGCCCTGTGTGACCTTGCGCCGACTCTATTAGACATGATGGGTATGGAAAAACCGTCAGAGATGACAGGTGTGAGCTTGCTAACACGGACATGAGGCGGAAATGATCGTATTATTTCGTAGTCTTCTATTGTGTTTACTTCTGCTGCCCAGCTTGAGCTGGGCAGCAGGCGAACCGCAAACGCCAGAAGAAGCAAGACAGCAAATTCAAGCCTTGCAAAAAGATCTGCAAAAGCTAAATGGCTGGTTAAAAGATCTTAAGTCAGAACGTTCTGATGTAGAAAAACAACTCGAAGTGAAAGAGAAAGACATTCAAGAGTTGCTTAAAAAAATTCAGAATATCCAAGAAAGCTTGGCTAAAGGTGACCAGCAACTGGGAGTGTTAAGAGTCCAGCAGCGATCCCTGCAGTTAAGCATTCAACAACAAAACGCACAAATAGCCGCCCAATTAAGGGCGGTTTATCGTTCCGGTCAAGAAGAAAGTGTCAAACTTTTGCTCAATGGCAACAGTGCCGAAGACGCCCAGCGTTTGGTGCAATACAATCGTTATTTTTCGATTGCGAGGCAGTCGTTAATCAACGGCTTTGCCAATGAAGTGAACGATTTAGATTTGGTCGAAAAAAGTATTCGCAGTCATCGTGCTCAACAAGCCAGAGAAGAAAGTCAGTTAAAAGAAGAACGCAGTCGTCTTTTGAGTCAACAAACAGAGCGTCGCAGCTTACTGTCTAAGCTGGATAAAGAGTTGGCTCAGGGTAACAAACGATCAACTCAGCTGCGCCAAGACCAACAAAATTTACAAGACATGCTGCAGCGTTTAGAAGAAGCCCTTGCCGACATACAAATACCCGATCAAGATGTGCCTTTTTCTTCTCAGCGCGGTAAATTAGTCCGCCCTTTGAATGTGATTGATGCTTTGCCAACGGCAGGCAGCATTAATCTTGGTGGCGTTACACTGCGAGCCAAAGAAGGCGAAGCCGTTCGCGCTATTTTTTCTGGGCGGGTGGTGTTTTCTGATTGGATGCGAGGGTTTGGTTTTTTACTTATTTTAGACCATGGTGATGGCTATATGTCATTATACGGTTATAACCAAAGCTTATTGAAAGAAGTCGGTGAATGGGTTGCCCCAAATGAACGAATTGCGATGGCGGGCAGTTCAGGTGGACGGCCTGACGCCGCATTGTTTTTTGCTATTCGACATAACGGCACGCCACTTAAACCTCTTGCTTGGGTAAACGCAGGATAATAGTCGCTTTTTAAGAGCGAGAGACACACAACCGTAATAGGATGCTCCATGCCTCATTTTTTGCAAAAATCTTTCGTGGTTTTGTTAGTGGCTCTGCTAGCACAGCCTGTTTTGGCGGCAGAAACGCCTTCTTCATCCAAGCTGCCGTACGCGGAGATTCAATCCTTTGTGGAAACCTTCGAGACCATTCGCGAGGGTTACGTGGAATCCATGTCAGACGAAGATATTTTGCGTAATGCATTAAAGGGCATGGCCTCAGGTCTTGATCCGCATTCCGAATATTTTACCAAGCAAGAACTAGCAGACTTTAACGAGTTGACATCAGGGAGTTACGCAGGCATCGGTGTGGAAGTTGAAATGAAAGACAAACGTCTTATCGTAGTGACGCCCATTGATGGTTCTGTGGCCGCCGAGGCGGGTATCTTGCCTGGTGACGTTATCATCAAGATAGACGACACCTTGATCATGGGGCTTGGAATGCAAGATATTGTCACCTTGATGCGAGGAGAAATTGGCTCGACGGTAGAGCTGGACATAGAGAGAGATGGGGAAATTAAACATTATGAGCTGACCCGTCAACTGGTAGAAGAAGCCAGTGTGACTCAAAAATGGCTGGATTCTGGTATCGCCTATATTCGCATCAGTCAGTTTCAGAGTGGCAGTGACCTTGAATTTTATAAAGTGATCGATGCGCTTAAAGCCGAGGATGATATACAAGGTGTCGTGCTAGATTTAAGAAATAACCCTGGAGGCGTGTTGCAAAGTGCCGTCGGTGTGGCCGATGCTTTTATTGATAAAGGTATGATTGTTTATACAAATGGCCGTCATGAAATGTCGAAGAGTGAATTCAACGCCACTAAGAAAAATACCCGGTTAGGTCATCTTCCGGTGGTTGTTTTGGTGAACGAAGGCTCGGCATCTGCTTCTGAAATCGTCGCAGGTGCGCTGCAAGATCATCAACGAGCAGTGATTTTAGGCATAGAAACGTTTGGTAAGGGATCGGTACAAACCGTGGTTCCCCTATCAAATGGGGATGCGGTAAAATTGACCACTGCGCTGTATTACACCCCGAAGGGGCGCTCAATACAGGCGCAAGGTATCACTCCGGATCTAATTGTGCCACAAGCAAAGTTAACCTTTGAAAAGGGCGCTTTCTTTGTCAAGGAAGCTGAACTAAAAGGGCACCTTGGTAATGGTTCCGGTGGTGCTGAGCGAATTAGTACGGACGTGCAGGCGGATATTAGCGAGTTAGCCAAGCAAGATTTTCAGCTATTCCAAGCGCTGACTATCTTGAAAACGCTTCCCAAATTAGTAAAACAGCCGTGATGAAAAAGTTGTGAATAAGGTATTGGTCTTTGTGTTAGTTAAAAATGTATGGCGTTTGTTAAGTGCTCGTCTGATCAATACTGCGGCTGCAGTATTGTGCTTTTTGTATTGGGCTAATTTAGCGGTTGGTGCAGAGGTTGAGGTGACTAAAGCGCCCTCGGTCGAACAGCTAGGCCCGATTATCGCTCCCAGCCTGATCTCAGGTAAAACACCTCCTTGGTATCCTGTTATTGCGCCACTTCTGGAGCAAACGCCAACCTATTTACAGAAGCATATTGGCCCTGAAGTGAGTGCTTCTGATAACGTGGAGTTTTTCTACGCACCCTTGCAGGACAGGACGACACCATCGCAGACTGTCTCTTCAGACGCGTCTATTTCAGCAAAAGGTCAGTCAGCTGATGATACTCCCCCCGCTAAACCCACCTTGCCAATGAACCAAATGCCGTTAAAAAATACCTCGCCAGCAAAAATGTTAGCGGTGGACGCTCGTCCAGACATGCCGCGCATTGCTATCTTGATTGATGACTTAGGTTACAACCGTCAAGGTATGGAAGCGTCATTAATACTTCCTTCAGAGGTCGCTTTGGCTATCTTGCCGGGAACGCCTTATGGTGAAAAAACCGCGCTGGCATCTCAAAAGCAAAAGCGCATCACCTTATTGCATGCCCCAATGGAGAATCAGCGAAAGCTGACCTTGGGTCATGGTGGTTTATACGCAGAAATGTCTGAGGAAGAGTTAAAAAAGACATTAGAGGAGAGTTTAGATAGTTTGCCGGGTGTGCAAGGAGCAAATAACCATATGGGCAGTTTGCTAACGGAGAACGCCACCTCAATGAAATGGGTAATGGAAATACTGCAAAGTCGATCATTGTTTTTTATCGATAGCTTGACCAGTCCTCAGAGTGTGGCAAAGCAAACCGCCCAAGCATTTGGATTGGACACAGTCAGCAGAGATGTGTTTTTAGACAACATTCGCACAGAGCAAGCCATAGACCGTCAATTTTCGCGGTTGTTAAAATTGGCGAGACAACATGGAAGCGCGTTGGCTATAGGCCATCCGTACCCCGAAACGACCCGATACCTAAAAAAGCGTCTTGCTCAACTAGAGGCCGAGGGTATTCGTTTAGTTCCCCTTTCTGATTTGTTCGCTTTAGCCAATGAAAAGTAACGTTTGTCGTAACGCCTGATGAAAAGAGACAGGATAATTTTCCTTTAAGACAGATGTTCTCTATAAAATCGGACTTTTATGATAAAAGTCCGGACTTTTCTTCAATATTTCTTTTGCTATCCAAGCTAAATTAATGGGGCTTTCTTGGTTTGTATCACGCTTTTACGAAAGCATCCCTTTCTAGTGCAATCTCATTCCTTCCCGCCTTTATTTAGTGCGTGACGCCACATCTTCTAACAGTCAAAAAAACCTAAAAAAAGCATTTTTAAAGATGGATAGTCTTTAGTTCGCCATTTTGATGGTCTTTGATATGGCATTTTGTATTATTTGTATTATTTTTGTGCACTTGTATTGACCAATCTTTACTCTGAGATTATTGTGTAGTTTCATTGTGGTGCACATTTTTTGGATAGTTTGGTTAAAAGTTCCATATTCTTTGCTTTTTGAAGGCTTTAAATGTTGGAACGCTTCTTGCTTTTAAATAATAACGAAAACAAAACGAGTA
>CAZBUC010000214.1:0-4349 GCA_964494965.1 uncultured Maribrevibacterium sp. | reverse complement strand
TGGCACCGCCGAGTGCTTGGCAGCGTTTGCCATTGGCGCTGGCTTTGCTGTAAATGTATTCGGCAATCGGGGTTGAACCGACAAAGCTCACGGCTTTAACCCGCTTGTCTTCCAACAAGGTATCTACCGCCACTTTATCGCCATTCACCACGTTAAATACACCAGCCGGTAAGCCCGCTTCATGTAGTAACTCGGCGATAAACAACGCTGTGCTTGGATCGCGCTCCGAGGGTTTCAAAATAAAGGTATTACCGCACACAATGGCCATCGGAAACATCCATAAAGGCACCATAGCAGGGAAGTTAAAAGGCGTAATGCCTGCTACCACACCTAATGGTTGGAATTCGCTCCAAGAGTCGATGTTGGGGCCGACGTTTTTACTGTACTCACCTTTCAATAATTCTGGCGCGCCACAGGCGTACTCGACATTCTCAATCCCTCGCTGCAATTCACCCGCAGCGTCATGGCAAATTTTGCCATGCTCAGCGCCAATCAGCTCACAGATTTTATCGGCGTGCTTTTCCAACAGGGCTTTGTAGTTGAACATGACGCGCGCGCGTTTGATCGGTGGCGTGTTGCGCCATTCTGGATACGCAGCTTCGGCAGCGGCAATGGCTTCTTCAACGGTTTCTCGCGACGCAATCGCCACTTTTTTGGAAACCTCACCCGTAGCGGGGTTAAACACGTCTTGAGTGCGTTCTGCTTGCTGAGAGTAATGACCGTTTATTAAGTGTCCAATAATGTCCATGATGGCTCCTGTGCCTTAAGAATAGTCTTTAAATAATGGCGATAAGGAACACTATGCCAACAAACTTAGATTATAAAAACTCGAATCTATTAACGCTTAGTTAATTATTTACTTAACTATAAAACTCAACCATGATAGCCAAATTAGATTCTTTATTAGCGAGGGCACCATGAGTCATTTTCACAGTCAAATAGGCGATGCCGATTTACGCATCTTACGCATCTTTCGAACCGTGGTAGAATGTGGCGGCTTTTCTGCCGCTGAAGTGGAACTGAATATCAGCCGAGCAGCGATCAGTATCGCCATTTCCGATCTAGAAACTCGCCTCGGATTTCGTTTGTGTCAGCGTGGTCGCTCGGGCTTTTCATTAACCAATGAAGGCAGCCAAGTCTATGACTACACCTTGCAATTACTGTCTTCGATTGAGAATTTTCGCACCCACATTAATGCCCTCCACCAGCATTTAAAAGGTGAGCTCAATATTGGTATTACAGACAACTTGGTTACCCTACCCTACACTCGTATCACACAAGCTCTGGCGGGGTTAAAAGACCAAGGACCTCAGGTAAAAATCCATATTCGCATGATTCCACCAACCGATGTGGAGCGTGGCGTGTTAGACGGCCGCTTGCATGTGGGTATTGTGCCTGAGTTGAAAATACTCAGTGGTTTAGATTATCGTCACCTTTATCAAGAAACCTCGAAACTCTATTGCAGCGATGCCCATCCTTTATTCAAAACAGACGATGCCTTACTGTCAGAAGCCAAGCTGAAGGACTTTGATGCGGTATTGCCCGCTTACGCACAAACCCCCGAAATAAAAGCCCATCATCAGCCACTGACCGCCAGCGCCACAGCAACAGACCGAGAAGGCATTGCGTTTTTGATTTTAACCGGGCGCTACATAGGATTCCTACCCGACCACGTTGCCAGCCATTGGGTACGAGATGGCCGGATGCGCGCCATCTTGCCAGAGCAATGCCACTACATTACACAGTTCTCCGCTATCACTCGAAAAAGCGCGCCCGCCAACTTGATATTGGACACATTCTTGCTAGAACTGGAAAAAACAAAGCCAGTAAAATCAGATTGAGCAAAATACAAACAAGATATTCATTTTTGGAATATCTTTAATATATATTTAAAAATTTATATCTAGCCTCAAGAGATATAAAATAATTTCATTATAGCCTATCTACTTTGTCTAGTTATCTGGAGCAATAAATGAAACGCACAATGCGAACCAATCTAATGATGGGGTTCACCCTAGCGGTGTCTCTCATTTTGACTGCATGCTCATCCGACCAAGATGAAACCTTGGTCGAAAAAGAAGTCGTCCGTCCCGTCAAATTGATTACCATTGAGTCAACCGATGCGATCAATATTCGACGCTTCCCAGCCGAATTAAAAGCCAGCGAAGAAGCAGACCTTGCCTTTCGTGTTGGCGGACAATTAATGACGCTGAATGTGGTGGCGGGGCAGCGAGTAAAAAAAGGAGAACTCCTGGCATCTCTTGACCCTACAGATTTCAAACTTCAAGTTGAGCTGGCACAAGCCAACCAATACCTTGCTGACGCGCAATTCAAACGCATCGAAACCATGTACCAGCAAAATGCGACCACCAAGTCCCAGTACGATTCCAATAAAGCCACATTGGATCAAGCCAACAACTCCCTTCAGTCTGCGAAAAATCAGATGCGTTACACTCAAGTGTTTGCGCCTTTTGATGGCGTCATCGCAGCGGTGCACACTGAAAACTTTCAATACGTCAGCGCAACTCAGTCATTGATGCACATCCAAAATATCGACAACCTAGACGTAGAGTTTCAGGTACCTGAAAGCCTTATTGCCAGCATTAAAGACACTTACTCAGACTATCGCGCCAACGTTTTGGTGGATGTGGCGCCCGATGAAACCTTATTCGGCATTTACAAAGAGCACAACACGACCCCAGATAATGCCACCATGGCCTACGATGTGACATTAAGCCTTGTTAGAGAAGGCGTAAAAAACCGTAATTTATTGCCAGGCATGACGGCTAACGTAGACATGGACCTAAGTGCTATTTTAGGTAGCAAGCAACACATTACTGTGCCCGTTGAAGCGGTATTACGTCACGAAAAAGTCGGTTCAGATGAGTCAAACAGTACCGTCTGGGTCTTTGATCGCGATAAAGGCAAGGTGGAAGCGCGCACTGTCACACTGGGTATTTTACAAGGCGATCATGTAGAGATTATCTCAGGTCTTAACGCTGGAGAAGAAATTGTTGCCGCTGGTGTGAGCCGTTTAAATGAGTCCATGTCTGTTCGCCCTTGGACACGTGAGCGAGGTTTATAATGGATATCGCTGCATACTTCATAAACCGAAAAGTCACCAGTTGGATGCTCACACTGATTTTATTAATCGGTGGTGTCATTGCATTTACTAACCTAGGTCAGCTAGAAGATCCAGAATTTACCATAAAAGACTCGCTGATCATCACCCATTACCCTGGCGCCTCTCCTGAACAAGTTGAAGAAGAAGTCACTTACGCCATAGAGACAGAGCTACAAAACCTGCCCTATGTGGATAAAATCGTTTCCACATCAAAAGCGGGCTACTCACAGGTACAAATCACCATTAAAGACACTTACCGTGCTGAACAGCTAAAGCAAATATGGGACGAAGTGCGAAAGAAAATCCGCGATATTTCCGGCAACTTCCCTACTGGTGTCGCCACCCCAATCGTCGTGGATGATTTTGGCGATGTATACGGCGTGATGTTAGCCGTGTTCGGTGACGGCTACCCTTATAAAGACCTAGAAAACTATGTGGATTATGTAAAACGTGAATTGGTGCTAGTAGAGGGTGTAGCCAAAGTCACGGTCGCAGGTGAACAAAGTGAACAAGTGACCATAGAAATATCCCGCGCTAAATTGGCCAACATGGGCATTTCACCTGACCAGTTGTCGAACTTACTCAAAAATCAGAACAATGTGTCTAATGCTGGAAGAGCCAAGGTCGGTAGCGAATACATACGCATCAGCCCAACGGGGGAATTCAAAGACATTTCTGAATTGGAAAACTTAATCGTTGGGGAGCCAATTAATGGCAACCTGATTCGCCTGAGCGACATTGCCACCATTAAACGTGAGTACGCTGAGCCAACTAACCATCTCGTTAACTTTGATGGCCAAAAATCCTTGCTACTTGGTGTGTCGTTTGCGGCGGACGTTAACGTAGTAAAAATCGGCGAAGCGGTTGAAAAGCGCATCACGGAACTGCAATACCAGCAACCAGTTGGTTTGAGCATGGAACCCATTTACTTCCAATCTAAGGAAGTCGATAGATCCGTGTCCGACTTCTTGCTGAACCTTGCAGCAGCCGTTGGTATCGTTATCCTAGTCTTGCTGGTGTTTATGGGCATACGTTCAGGCATTCTCATCGGTATTATCTTACTGCTGACTATCCTGGGCACCTTTATTGTCATGGATTACTTTAAAATCAACTTGCAGCGCATTTCTCTTGGGGGACTGATTATTGCCCTGGGGATGCTGGTTGATAATGCCATTGTGGTCACGGAAGGCGTACTTATTGGCTTGCAAAAAGGAAAAACCAAGCT
>CAZBUC010000213.1:2944-4383 GCA_964494965.1 uncultured Maribrevibacterium sp. | reverse complement strand
TTCCAGTGTGGCCTGCTTTTTAGTAGAAGACATGCTCAATGAGTTTGCCGATCACGATCAGGAGGCACAGTAATGCCCACGCCTCTTATTCAAATTAGTGGTTTGGAAAAAGCCTTTCCCACCAACGAAAGCTGGCTAGGGCAATGGCGTTTTCAGCATGGCAAACTAACAAGACGCAAAGACAGTGTCCATGCACTCAATGGCGTCAACCTGACCATCAACCAGGGCGAAACCTTGTGTGTGGTAGGGGAAACCGGCTGTGGAAAATCCACACTGGCGCGCGTCATCATGGGTTTAACCCAACCGAGTGCGGGGGAAATCCATTATTTGGATAAACGCATTGATCAACTGAACAACCGCCAACGCATGGTGTTTCGTCGTCGTATGCAAATGGTATTTCAGAACCCCTATGCGTCATTAAATCCCAGAATGACGGTGTATCAGACACTCAGCGAGCCGATCTCTTTTCACAACCCTCATTTGTCAATATCGCAAGTCGATGAGAAAATTGATGCCTTGCTTGAGTCCGTCGGCATTTCGGCCTCAAGCTCAGACCGATATCCCCATGAATTTTCAGGTGGACAACGCCAACGCATCAGTCTAGCGCGGGCATTGTCGGTGGAACCTGACTTCATCGTGGCTGACGAACCCTTGTCAGCGTTAGACGTTTCGGTACAGGCTCAAGTCCTGAATCTCATGATGGATAAGCAAGAAGAGCGCAATCTAAGCTATTTATTTATTACTCATGATCTTGCGGTCGTGGAGCATTTTGCCACTCGCGTCGCCGTCATGTATCTAGGTCGAGTATGTGAGCTGGCGCCCACTCGTACCCTGTTTAGCGCACCAAAACATCCGTACACTAGAGCCTTGCTGTCAGCGATTCCACGTTTAGACACCAATACAGCCCAACCCATACGCTTGATCGGTGAAGTACCAACGCCCATTAACAAACCGGTTGGTTGTGTTTTTCAAGCACGTTGCCCTTATGCGAATCAGCGCTGCTATGAACAATCTCCCGCCATGATGATGCAAAGCGATGCAAGCAGCGTTGCTTGCCATGCAATTGAGGAGGGAAGGCTGTGATTTTCTGGCTAACATTGTCCCCCACTACTTCATGCCTTAGGGAGCGCTTATGGAAATAAGATGGCTTGAAGATTTTATCGCCCTAGCTAGAACGCGCCATTTTTCTCGTGCTGCCGATGAGCAAAACGTCACACAACCCACGTTTAGCCGCCGCATAAAACTGCTTGAAGAAGAAATGCGTGTCACTCTGATAGACAGAAACACCCTGCCCTTATCACTCACTCCGGCGGGAGAAGTGTTTTTGCAAAGTGCAGAACTGATCACCAGACAACTCAGAGATGCCAAGGAACGCTGCCAAGAAATTCGCAAACAGGAAGAATCACAAATACGCTTTGTGACCACACAAACCTTGTTTC
>CAZBUC010000213.1:0-2934 GCA_964494965.1 uncultured Maribrevibacterium sp. | reverse complement strand
CTTTTACAAAGAATCCATTGAGCCCTTTTGCCAAAGCATTGATATGGATTTAGACATCAATATGAAATCCAGCTCATGGCTTGGCATCGACTTTGTGAACGCCTTAGTGGAACAGCAATGTGACATCATGCTGTGTTACTGGCACCCAGCCATTAATTTTATTCGTGCCTTGGATGACGAACAGTACGAACACCTGGTGATCGCAGAAGAAACGCTCATTCCTTGCAGCGCAACAGACAGCAATGGCGAGCCAAAATACGCCCTACCCGGTGCAAAAAGGAAACCTTTGCCCTACCTTGGCTACTATGAAAACTCGTTTTTACAACCTGTCATTCATCATCACCTGCAAAGACAACGGGACGTTCCCCAACTACAAACACTCTCAGAGAATTATCACTCCGTGAGCATAAAAGCCATGGTAAAAGAAGGCTATGGCATTGGTTGGATACCTAAACGTTTAATGCTGGACACCTTAAACTACGGCAAAGTGGCCTTAGCAGGCCCGGCTAACTGGAATATTCCACTGGAAATACGCCTCTATCGGTCGCGGTTTAACCAAAATCCCAACATCACACTCTTCTGGGAAAAAATGAAAGCCCAGTTAGAACAAAACAAGAGACTGTAACCGCAGGAACACACAAACCAAAACACACAAATCTAAAGCAGGAGCACGGTTTTTGTCTGTGCCCGTCCCGGTGTGCGTATCTCGGCTGAATATTACGTTAAGAACAGTATTTGTGTTGTTTTTCTGTTATTCTTCGCAGCATATTTACTCTATCGAACAGGCCTCTTGTGACCCAATTTCAACACGCACTAAACGCTCTTCTTCCCACTAAACTGACCGCTTTGCTTTCCGACATGGGGTTTACCACATTTACCCCAATCCAAGAGCAAAGCTTGCCACCCATGATCGACGGCAAAGACATCCTTGCCCAAGCTCAAACCGGCAGTGGTAAAACCATTGCTTTTGCCATTGGCCTCTTACTAAAAATCAATCCGCGATTTTTTGGCGTGCAAGCCCTCGTCATGTGCCCAACGCGCGAACTGGCCGATCAGGTATCAAAAGAAATTCGCAAGATGGCGCGTTTTCAAGACAACATCAAGGTACTCAGCTTATGTGGTGGTATGCCATTTGGGCCGCAAGTAGGTTCTTTAGAGCATGGCGCGCACATTGTTGTTGGCACACCGGGCCGTTTGATGGAACACCTGCGTAAAGGCACATTGAAGCTAAACGCCTTAAATACGCTTGTCCTAGACGAAGCTGATCGCATGTTAGACATGGGGTTTGTGGACAGCATTCGTGAAGTGGTGGAATTGACCCCAAGCAACCGCCAAACATTGATGTTCTCTGCCACCTACGGCGATGGCATTGAAGCCATTAGTACCGAATTTCAAAATAATCCAGTCAGCATCAAGGTAGAAGTTCAAGAAGACCTAAAACCTAACATTGAACAATTCTTTGTGCGCAGCGAAAACAAAGACAAATGCGAAACCTTACTGGCTACTCTGCAACATTTTGCGCCACGCCAAGTCATCGTTTTTTGTAACACCAAAGCCGAATCCCAACTGGTCGCAGATTGGCTAGCCGATCATAAAGTCGCTGCCCAAGCCATTCATGGTGACCTAGAACAAAGACAACGTGATCAAGTATTAGTGCGTTTTAGCAACCAAAGCAGCTGCGTTTTAGTCGCCACCGACGTCGCTGCTCGCGGTATCGATGTGAAAGAAGTCGACTTGGTTGTGAACTATGACACCACCCGTGATACAGACGTACACACGCACCGAATTGGCCGTACTGGGCGTGCTGGCGCCGCGGGTATTGCTGTGAACCTAGTGACCTCAAAAGACGATTACAAGGTGCGCGATATTGAGACCCGCTTCAACATCACAGCGAACTTTATCGAGCTTGAAGAAATTGACCTGCACTATCGTTTAATCCCATCAAAAACCACTATCTCTTTTGATGCGGGTCGTAAAAACAAACTGCGTCCTGGAGACATACTTGGCGCACTCACCGCTGGCTTAGGATTAGACAAATCCCAAGTGGGCAAAATTGATATTTTTGATTTTCATGCCTATGTATCAGTGGACAACGACGTCGCTAAAACCGTTGTTAAAGAGTTTGAAAACAAAAAAATCAAAGGCAAAAATATTCGAGCACGCATCTTACGATGAAGAAAAGATCTTGAAATGAAAAAAGCACTTACCTCACCGACAGCCCAAGCTGTCGGTTTTCTATTAGGTCTACTGATCATTAGTCTGGGCACCTTAACGCCTGCCGACTATTTACCCCCCGCACCTGGCTCAGACAAGCTGCATCACCTTGTTGGTTTTGGTGGCTGGGCCCTGCTCTGCGCCTTGGGTCCAATGAGGCGTTTTATTATCATGGCTATACTGATAATAATTTGGGGTGGCATGATAGAAATCATTCAACCTCATATCAATCGATACGGCGAGTGGCTCGATTTCCTCGCAAACACCTCGGGTGTTTTACTCGTGGTCTTTGCCAAATACTGGTTTGAACGCACTTTTAAACGCCCAGCTTAATTCCCTTGATTGCGTAGTTTTTTATTTATAAAAAGAGTTTGCTGAAAGACGAGAAAAGACCTGATAAAGTATAACCGATCGGTCAAATATTATTTTCCAAACGCGTGTTTTCTAAAAAGCATTGAAAAAGCATAAGAGAGAAAAAATGAGCCATTTAAAAGCCTGGCGTGCCGCCATCGTCCATTGTATTGCTGACCCAAAAGACGTCGGCATTGACGCTGCTTATGAGTATTATCAAGATGGGCTCCTAGTCGTTGAAGGCGATACGATTTATGCACTGGGTGATGCCGCCACATTGATCCCCAATTTACCCAAAGACCTCCCGATAGAGCACCATCCTGATGCGGTAATCACGCCTGGGTTTGTTGATACGCACATTCACTACCC
>CAZBUC010000212.1:0-4385 GCA_964494965.1 uncultured Maribrevibacterium sp. | reverse complement strand
CCTGAATTTAACCGTTTCCAAACCAGCTTCTCGCATATTTTTGCGGGTGGTTACGCAGCGGGTTACTACAGCTATAAATGGGCGGAAGTCTTGTCGGCCGATGCCTTCTCGAAATTCGAAGAAGACGGCATCTTCAATAAAGATACCGGCGCACGCTTCCGTGATACCATATTGGCCAATGGCGGTTCTCGTCCAGCCGCAGAATTATTCGCGGAATTCCGTGGTCGTGAGCCAAGCACCGATGCCTTATTGAGACACAGCGGCATCGCGGCGTAAAATATAATGTAACTAATAATTGGATGAGGCTGGATACATGGAAGTTGAAGACTTATATATTGTCCAAACGTTAACTGAGAATGCGGATCTTTTAGAACAACTTGGAACCAAAGAAAAATTTTGGTTCCGAGATGTACTTTCGAAAAATAACCAACGGACATTATTTAAATATTCTCGACTGAATACTGGAGAGCATTGGTCTGAAAAGTGTGCTGAGCAGTTGTGTTTATTATTGGGATTGCCTCATGTCAACTACGACATTGCGATTCATAATGGTAGGTACGGAGTTACTTCTCCTAATATTGTTCAGAAAAATGAACACTTAGTGATGGGGAATGAGCTGCTTCATAGAGATGATCCTGATGAATATCCTCGTCCTGTTGATTTTTATGAAAATAAACAGAAAGTGACTAGCCATACTGTTACAAGAGTACTCGCTTTCCTTGAATTATCTGAAATTTTACCACCAAAGTCAGATTTTGATTTGCATGGTTTAGGTGCGGCGGACGTTTTTTGTGGTTATCTGATGTTAGATGCATTAATAAGTAATCAAGATCGGCATCATGAAAATTGGGCCGTGATAGTTGAATCTCAAGAAGGCAAAGCGACTTTTAGACTCTGTCCAACTTATGATCATGCTGCAAGTTTGGGGAGAGAGTTATTAGACAAAGAGCGCAAGGAAAGATTGACAACTAAAGATAAAAATCGATCCATAGAGCAGTTTGTGCAAAAAGCCCGATCACAGTTATATAAATTTAAAACAGACAAAAAACCAATGAAAACGCTTGATGCTTTTGTTTATGCAGTGCAGAAATATCCATCAGCCAAGAAGTATTGGTTATCAAAGCTGGACTTGCTCACTGAAGCAAACATTAAAAGAGTATTCGATCGAATACCACCTGATCTGATATCAGATGTTGGTAGGGACTTTGCCTACAGGGTGGTTATTGAAAATCGAAAAAGGTTATTAAAATATTATGAATAAACAAACTGCATTCTTAATTTGGCAAGACCCAGACTCAAAAGATTGGCATGTAATTGGTGTTTTAGAGTATGAAAAAGAGCAGTATTCCTTTAGATATACTCACGGAAGCAGTGCGACAAATAATTTTGTTCCTTTTAGTGGTATGGAGAATTTAACGAAAGAATACAAGTCCTCAGGCTTGTTTCCTGTTTTCCAAAATCGGTTGTTATCCTCCAAACGTCCAGAGTTCCCGAAATTCATTTCTTGGCTAGGTTTAAACCCTGAAACCGCTAATAATATGGATGTACTGACAAGGTCTGGTGGAGTAAGAGGTACTGATAACTTGCAATTATTTCCTAAAATCGAATTAGGCAGTAATGGCGAGTTTGAACATGTATTTTTTGTTCATGGTGTCCGATATTTACCAAACAGTGCGCAACAAAGAATTGATGCTCTTAAATCCGGAGATGCTTTGTACGCTTGCTTAGATATTCAGAATGAATTTGATAACAATGCCGTTTTGCTTCGTACACAAAATCCACCTGAGCTTTTGGGGTATGTTCCTAGGTATTTGTCGACAGAATTATTCTCTATTTTGAAAAAAGATCAGAACTCTATGTGTTTTCACGTTGAGCAAATCTCAAATGAAGCGCCTGAGAGTTATAAATTGCTGTGTAGAGTAACAGGACGGTTATCTACAGAATTACAAAATAGTTTTATGGCGGGTCAAGAATACCAGCCATTAACCGATTAAGGTAACTAAAGTTATGACAATAAAACGCTTTATCGCAGGGGTTGTTTGCCCTCGTTGTAGTGAGATGGACAAAATTCGTGCTTGGCGCGATGACGAGGTTGAAAAGCAATACCGTGAATGCATTTCCTGTGGTTACACAGATGAGCAGTCGACGGTTGTGCAGGCGCAGCCAACGGAAATCCCAACTCGTGTAAACAAACCGCACAGCAGCGCCCCACAAGCGGAAGAAATGGTGATTAATTTTATACCCAATCCGGGTATGACTAAGCACTAAAAGAAAATAAAAAACGGATTCACTGTTTGGTGAATCCGTTTTTTTTCGTTCAGTGGTTACTGATGTTTTTGAATAGTCGACTTATGCTTCGGTTAACCAAAGAATGTCGAGTGGTTTGATGGCGTCTAAGCTAGATAGCTCAAACCGTTCATTAGTCAAAAGGTTGCGCATGGAACCTTGTGAGGCAATAGCGTTCAGCGATTCGCCCACGGGGATAAGGTGTTCGCTCATGTTGGCGATGACGAGGAGTGTTTTGTTCTCCATTTGTCGTTTAAAGGCGAACAGGTGTTCGTTGCCAAGGGAGACGAGTTCAAATTCTTGCGCGGCAAAAAGTGCATTGGATTTGCGGATCTGGATCATCTCTCGAACGATCTGAGCAATTTTCCCTTGTGGTGTGCTTGTGTCTTCAGCTAGGGCAAAGTCTTGCTCTGTAAGCTTTTTGCGATGCACCCAGCGGCTATCTTCTTGTTTATTGGGGTCGAGCAAATAGGAGTCATCGTTTAGGACGCCTAGATCGTCGCCTTGATATAACAATGGGATACCTGGCATGGCAAAGTTGATGCCATTAAGTAAACGAATGCGCTTGATGGCGTGGTCGAGCAGTAAGGGATCGTTTGCTGTGATGGCGTTTTCAACACCGGCCAGCGATGCTAAGGTGCCGCAGACACGACAGTCGCCATTGACGGGGTTTTCTTGGAATGGCACGCCCGCCGCAAAAGAGCCTTCAAACTGGCCGGTATAGAACTGATTTAAGAAGCGACGGTGACCGAATCCGTCCATACCAAGACGGCTGGAAATAGCGTCGTCCCACAGCCAGCCGATGTCGTCGTGACAGCGAATGTAGTTAACCCAAGTGGTGTGTTGCGGAATGCTGAAGCTGCGTTCAAGGGATTGATACAACAAATTGGTTTGACGTGTTGCCAAACTTTCCCACAGCAGCGCCATCATCAAAGGGTTGTAAGACAGGGTGCATTCGTCGGCACCAATGTATTTGTTCACTTCGTCTGGGT
Source organism: uncultured Maribrevibacterium sp. (assembly GCA_964494965.1). Lineage (GTDB taxonomy): Bacteria > Pseudomonadota > Gammaproteobacteria > Pseudomonadales > Marinomonadaceae > Marinomonas. The sequence continues at coordinate 1,107 of CAZBUC010000212.1, read as the reverse complement.
GAACTATGGCTTCGGATTTAAACACCACTTGCGGGGCAGCAATGTCTAAGCAGGCTTTGAACGCCTTGATCAAATTATGCGCCTTCGGTAAGTTTTCACACACAGTGCCTTTTTCTTTCCAAACAAATGCGAGAGCGTCCAAACGTAAAACATCACAGCCGTTTAAAATAAGATGCAGCATTTCTTCTACGACAGCGACAAACACAGCGGGGTTCGCGTAGTTCAAATCCCATTGGAATGAGTTAAAAGTCGTCCAGACGTGGCGGTCTAATTCGGGCAAATAGGTGAAACTACCACGACGAATTTGTGGGAAAATTTCGCGCACGGTTTGGTTGTATTCAAAGGCCTCCTGCTCTCCCATGAAATAGTAGTAGCCTTGGTATTCTTGGTCGCCCGATTTAGCGGCTTCCGCCCAACGATGCTCATCGGAAGTATGGTTGAACACGAAGTCCAGCACCATGCGAATGCCTTTTTTGTGCAGCGCAGAAGCAAGATCTTTTAAGTCTTTGTTGGTACCCAAGTTCGGTGCGACCGTACGGTAGTCAGAGATCGCATAGCCGCCATCACTGTTGCCTTCTGGTGATAGATACAGCGGCATAAGGTGAACATAATTCACCCCAAGAGATTCGAAATAGGGGATCTTGTTGATCAGAGAACTTAAATCATCAGCCAACAAATCCACGTAGACGGCAATGCCGACGTTCTTGTTTGATTCAAACCAAAATTCGGATTTATCTTTGATTTGAGCAGGGCGCTTTTTCTTTTGAAAATCGATAAAAGATTGCAGCAACACTTTAAGATGAAAGTGCAGGTCAAAACAGTGTTGATAAAGCGGAAATACCTGTTCAAACAATGGCGGAAAGTGCGTTTCTAAGCGAGAGACAAAGGTGGATTTTTGTTGTGCCGTGAGTTGGCTGAAATCCAATTCGGATAACAGACGCTGTTGTGTTTTTTTCGCTTCGAAAGAAAAATCCATGACCATTTTGCTGCCTTTTGAGAAGGGCTCGTGACGTTAAGTACGAGTTAAGTTGTTATTTTGGTTGGATCGGTGAACACGTAAATGCCCCTCGCCTGCCACTGTGAAAACGTAGCGTAAGGGGTGGTGTG
>CAZBUC010000211.1:0-4387 GCA_964494965.1 uncultured Maribrevibacterium sp. | reverse complement strand
AAGCCAAAGGCATCAACTATGGCAAAGGCGTATTCCCGTGGGCAGCCAGCGGACGCGCACTGTCGTTGGGGCGTGACGAAGGCATGACCAAGCTGATTTTCGACGCAGAAACCGAGCGCGTGATTGGCGGTGGCATCGTCGGCACGAATGCGGGGGATTTGATCGCTGAAGTCGCGCACGCGATTGAAATGGGGTCGAATGCGACGGATATTGGCTTGACAGTGCATCCGCATCCGACGCTTTCCGAAACGGTCGCCATGGCAGCGGAAATGTTTGAAGGCACGATTACCGATTTGATTGCGCCGAAGAAGAAACACTAAGCTGAAGTTGGTTTAGGTGATGGAAAGGGCGAGTAAATTTCGCCCTTTTTTGTTCTAAACTAAGTCCCAGTGTTGCGCAATAAATTTACAAATTCTTGCTTGACGCTCTTTAATTTCTTGCTCACCCCATATTTTTCGTGCAATCAACGTATCACGAATTTCTTTATGTGAGTAAAAATCACTATCAAATAAATTAATTTTTTCAACCGGATCATTGTTCTTCTTTTCTGAATTACTTCCCCAAACCATCAAAGTAAGATTGCCAATATTGTTAAGACAAACGTTTATAAAATCTTGAGTATAAGTAGTAAAATTTGGAGTAATTGGGGTAATGTGATCTGTGGTATTTTCTAATCTTTTAGAGCCAAATTTATTATTGAATTCTATAGGTGATATTAGGCGAACTCTATTTTTATGACGAAGATAATTTTCATATTTCCATAAAATATACTTAATGTTTTTTGTGTAATGATATGGCTGATTAAAATAATCGAGAGCGTTCCTGCTAAAGCTCCACCAAGGCTGAAAACCATTTTTAATATAATAGTTCAAATCTTCAGATAGTTTAGTGCTGTCGCCATGATAATGTTTTGCAATTGTTGGTAACTTATCAGTTCTATAATCAGCCACCTTGTATGTTAAACGAAATATTATTTGTTCTGCCAAGCGTGAAAGATCTTCTATTTTTAAATCATCATCTTTGTGAAAATGATAGAATTTAAGCAATAAAGGCATTGCTTTTTGTGCATCTAATATTAGTAAGTCAGCAATAGCACTGTTTTTTTCTGATTGACGCTCTATAAGCTCTACATTGATAAAAGCCTCCTTGAGATTCTTAATGAAACTTCGTATCCATTTCTCCTTATCTTTTTGTTTTTTCAATTCATCTTGGACATTTTTAAAAGGATTTTCCCAGCCTAATAAGAACGCTGTACTATAATGACCTAATACTTGATCCTCGGTAAGTTTTACTCTTTCAGATTGTTTGTAAATATCTGAGAAAATTGATTCTACATTTCGTATTAGCCCTTCATCATCATTGCTATCAGATAATGCATACAGCTTATGCATTAGAAAGGCTTTTATTTTTTCCAATGTTGTTAAGCCTTTTCCTCTGTCATTTTGAAACGCGAAAATTTGTGTTGCTTGTACTTTATCTGAAACCTCAAACGTTGTTATTTTTGAGTTTTCTATGATTTTCTTCCATTGCAAAATAATGGATAAATCTAACGGAGTTATTTTATCACAAATATATTCTCGTGCATTTTTTATGCGCCTTGAAGATGATGTGTCTGATGTAATTGGGTCTTTATTTGACTCTAAAATGGAGTGTTCAAAAAAAACATTGTCATATGGTACAGTTTCAAATTTGAACTTATTTTTTCTCTTGATATAGTTTTCTCGTAAGCGCCAAATATCTAACTCATCATCATCTAAATCAATAATTTTTCCACTTTCTTTCTCTCTACTTTCTAGTTCATTAATTAAACATGAAAAGAAAATTACGATTGTTGTTAGTCTTTGCTGTCCGTCAATAACCCAATATTTAGAATCTTTTTTTGGATCTTTTTCAAAAAGGAAGTGACCGAAAAAATAATCTTTTTTAGGATTGTGTTCTTGTATATCTTCGATAAACTGTTGAATTTGTTTTCTATCTGATTCGACTTCCCATGAATATGCACGCTGATAGGCTGGAATAGCAAATTGTATTCCATCTTCATGAAATAGTTTTTTAATTGTGGTTTGTCGTTCCATATAGCACCTAATCATAAAAAATTACTTCATAAATAAATCATATTTGCATAAAAGTCAAGCAAATATGGTTCTTTACGCCATAGATAGTTAGTGCCACAATCTCCCTATGAAAGCTACCAAACTCTTACATACCAAAGAAGAATACGCGCAAGGCACAGTCGAGATTGTGATTTGGCGTGTTCCGAAACCCGTACCGCCGTCTGAGCATCCGTACAAATATCGGTTGGTCTATATCATTGATGGTAAAAGAGTTGTTGGTTACGACAACGAAAGAGGCAAAGGCGATCATAAGCATATTCGGGATGCTGAACTGCCTTATGTTTTTCAAAGTCCGGCTCGTTTAGTGGCTGATTTTTTGCAGGATATTGAAGGGGTAAACACATGAACGAACAGATTCTAACTATCAAAGTCGGTACTGGCATCCAATCTTCCTTGGCTTTGGCACAACAGATGATGGAACGCTTGGAGCTTGGCGAAGAACCAGCTCCTTATTTCGGCGTCGGATTCAAGGACATGAGCCAGATGTTGGGTGTATTTACGCCGAAGCGGTGGGAGTTGCTAGCGACCTTGCGCGAACAGGGCGCGATGAGCATTGCCGAGCTTGCCCGCATGTTGCAGCGCGATTACAAGAACGTGCATAACGATGTGGAACGCTTAATGGAATGGCTGGCAATCGAGCGCGACGCAAAGGGCAAAGTGTTTACCCCTTATGCTGAAATCGTGGTGGACGTGCATTTGCCGCAGCAACGAGCGGCTTAGTTCTGTCCAAATCAGCATTAGGGATTGTGGTATGCTTTTTTGAGAGCCTATTGAGGAATAACCCATGAATGCACACAACCGTATCACCATCGACCCAAGTATTTGCCACGGCAAACCAACCATTCGCGGGTTGCGTTACCCTGTGGAAACCATGCTAGAGCTTTTCAGTGCTGGCATGAGCCTTGATGAAATTCTGGACGATTATGAAGACTTGGAACGCGAGGATTTGCTGGCGGTGCTGGCGTATGCCGCACGTCTATTTCAAGTCAAACGTATTGAAACGGCATTGGCAGCATGAAGTTTTTGGTCGATGCACATTTGCCACGCAAGTTAGCAATTCAGCTTAAAGAAGCAGGCTACGATACGCGCCATACCTTGGGATTGCCGCAAGCGAATCGAACAACTGATCAGTTTATCAATGAAATTTCCCTAGCAGAGCATTATTCATGCCTAGATCGCGGTAAACACATGAGCGGAAACATTCTAACCATCAAAGTCGGCACGGGTATCCAATCTTCCTTGGCGTTGGCGCAGCAGATGATGGAACGCTTGATGGAATGGCTGGCAATCGAGCGCGATTCACAGGGCAAGGTGTTTACGCCTTATGCTGAAATCGTGGTCGATGTGCATTTGCCGCCGCAATGCGCAGCGTAACAGATCGAGTAGGCATGTCTAGCCGTCTCTGCCATGATGGGCTAATATGAATTCGTATTCATATCATGCGAGAAATACCATGCAAATCAGCGAACGTGGACAGGTGACGATACCGCAGGAATATCGGGTGCAGTTTGGGTTTCTCCCCAATACTGAAGTTGAGTTTATCGCTCGTAACAATGAGTTAGTGTTGGTGCGCAAACGCGCTACACAAAGCCGCGCAATTCGTGCGTTACGTGGACGTAAAAAAACAGGCATGACGACTGACCAACTGATGGAGTTACTGCGTGATGCCGACTGAGTGGTTAGTGGATACCAATGTCCTGATTGACATCATTAACGATGACCCACAATTTGCGGAAGGCTCGATTCGTGCACTGGAACGTTGTTCAGAAACAGGGATTTTAGTGATCAATCCCGTGATCTACGGTGAAGTCGGGGCAATTTGTGATTCATTGGAAGAATTGGATTCGCTGCTACCGCGTGAGGTGTTTCGGCGCGATGATCTGATTTGGGAAGCGACGTTTCTAGCGGGTCAAGCGTTCCGCCGTTATCGCCAAAATAAAGGGCAGAAAAAACGGGTATTGGCTGATTTCCTGATTGGCGCACATGCCAGCGTTGCCGGATTTGGGCTGATTTCGCGGGACAGTGGGTATTTGAAGTATTTCAAGCTGGAACTACTGAATCCAACGGAGCATTAACTGCGCGGAATGGCTAGCAATCTATGCCGCACGTCTTTCTCAAGTCAAACGCATTGAAACGGCGTTGGCAGCATGAAGTTTTTTGTTGGTATGCATCTACCTCAACAAAAAGCCGCCTGAATGCAGATCGGCGGCTAATTTGGCGATTTGCACGATACTCACCAAGTAATTTCAAACCCGGACTTTGAATATGTCTGG
>CAZBUC010000210.1:0-4394 GCA_964494965.1 uncultured Maribrevibacterium sp. | reverse complement strand
CGAAAACATACAACTCGCCACCACGGGCCGCGACTTCTTGTAAGTTCGATTTGAGTTTGTCCAGCATGTCGTTGTGAGGAACCAAGGCAATGATTGGCATGTCTTCATCAACAAGCGCTAATGGGCCATGCTTTAGCTCGCCAGCTGGGTAAGCTTCCGCATGAATATAAGAAATCTCTTTCAGTTTAAGAGACCCTTCCAGAGCAATGGGGAACATGGTGCCACGCCCCAAAAACAACGCGTTGTGCTTATTGGCAAAACGGTCTGCAATTTTCTTAATGTGCGCGTCTTCAAGCAAGGCAGCATTCACGTGGGCAGGAAGAGAACGCATGGCTTGTACAATGCTTTTTTCGCGTTCAGCAGACAATCCATTTTCTACCGCGATGGCCACGCTGGTGATCAATAAAGCGGTTAGCTGGGTGGTAAAGGCTTTGGTCGATGCCACACCAATTTCAGGGCCCGCATTAGTCAGTAAAGTAAGCGCTGACTCACGCACCAAGGTACTGGATGGCACGTTACAGATCGCCAATGTGGTTAAATAACCCAGTTCTTTTGCCATGCGCAACGCCGCTAAAGTATCAGCGGTTTCACCAGATTGCGACAAGGTCAAAAACAAGGTGTTTTTCGGCACAGCCACTTTGCGATAACGGTATTCACTGGCCACTTCCACGCTGCAAGGTAAGCCCGCGAGGTCTTCGATCCAATATTTTGCCACCATACCGGCGTGATAACTGGTACCACAGGCGACGATGTGAACATTTTCTACTTCTTTTAAGAAAGCAGAGTCGGCACCAAAGCAGCTGGTCAGCACTTTATTTTCACTGATACGGCCTTCCAAACAAGCACTGATAACTTTCGGCTGTTCGTAGATCTCTTTCATCATGTAGTGGCGAAATTCGCCTTTGTCTGTAGCGTCAATGTTGTGGTTGAACACACTGATCGGACGATCTTGCAGCTCGCCTTTCGCATCGTAAATCAATACACTGTCACGGCTGATTTCGGCGATATCGCCTTCTTCTAAAAAGATGAACTGATCCGTCACATGCAGCAGCGCCAGCTGATCCGAAGCAATAAAGTTTTCCTCAATGCCTACACCGACAACCAAAGGGCTGCCTTTACGAGCCGCAATAAAACGCTCGTTGTCGTCTTTCTGCACTACGCCAATGGCAAAAGCACCGTGTAATTTGGCTAATGTGGCTTGCACGGCTTTTAATAAATCAGGCTGTGTTTTCATCGCATCGTGAATAAGGTGGACAATAACTTCAGTATCCGTTTCAGATCTGAATTCATAGCCTTTTTCTTTCAATTCGCGGCGCAAGGGTTCGTGATTTTCAATGATGCCGTTGTGAACCAAAGCAAGATCATCGCCGGAAAAATGTGGGTGAGCATTAGCTTCTGTCGGTTTACCGTGGGTCGCCCAGCGGGTATGCGCGATGCCCATTTTGCCATCAAGGGGTTGTGCTTCAAACTTGTCTTTCAGTGCCTGTACTTTACCCACGGCACGGTGAGAGTAGACACCTTCTTCGTTATTGATTGCCACACCAGAAGAATCATAGCCTCGATACTCTAAACGGCTAAGCCCTTCGATAAGGATTTTTGATACATTACGGCGCGCTATAGCACCCACTATTCCACACATGCGAGAGTCCTTTTTTGAGTCTGCTAAAGGGGTCAGATCCCTTAAAGGTTTAAGGGATCTGACCCCTTTTTCACTTTTTCAAGAGCGGTTATTTTTTAACCGGTCCAATCCAGTTGTCTTTGTTAATTTGTCGCGCTCTGGCGAAGGCAAGTTGCTTTTCATTGACCTGTTTAGTAATGGTCGAGCCAGCGGCGATGGTCGCCCCTTCAGCCACTTGCACAGGAGCAACAAGCGACGTATTGGAGCCAATGAACACATTATCGCCCACCTGAGTGAGGTGTTTATTCACCCCGTCATAATTGCAGGTAATGGTACCTGCACCGACGTTGACATTCGCGCCCATGTCGGTATCGCCAATGTAACTTAAATGGTTCACCTTACTGCCTTCGCCAATACGAGCCTTTTTGGTTTCGACAAAGTTGCCGATTTTGGCTTTGTTGGACAGCTGAGTTCCCGGACGCAGGCGCGCAAACGGCCCAATGTCACAAGATTCACCCACTTGGCTGTCATCAATTAAGGTATGACTTTTGATAATAGTATGGTCGCCAATGGCACAGTCTTTGAGATGGCAATTAGGGCCAATCTCAACCCCATCCCCTAACACTACCTTGCCTTCAAACACGCAGTTAACGTCAATAATAACGTCATGCCCAGTGATCAATTCGCCACGCACATCAATTCGCGAAGGGTCTAACAAGGTCGCGCCGTTTTGCATCAGCTGAACGGCTTGTTGGTGTTGCCATTCTCTTTCTAGGGTGGCCAGTTGCACACGGTCGTTGACACCCGCTACTTCCGCTTCATTTTCGGGATGAACCGTCACGATATCAAGACCATCACGCGCCGCCATGGCGATCACGTCAGTCAGATAATATTCACCTTGCGCGTTGTTGTTGGTCAATGCCGCTAGCCAAGCTTTAAGATGGTGATTGGGGGCCAATAAAATGCCCGTGTTGACTTCTTGAATGGCCAACTGTTCTGCAGAAGCGTCTTTTTGCTCAACAATGGCCGTTACCTTGCCCTGATCGTCTCGCACAATGCGTCCGTATCCGGTGGGGTTATCAAGCCTAATGGTCAATAAAACCAAGGTATTTGGTGTCGACAACGCAGTCATTTTTGTCAGTGTGCTAGCACGGATCAAGGGCACATCGCCGTAAAGGGTTAAGGCAACGCCGTCGTCTTGTAAAAAAGGCGCCACGCGACGTAGTGCATCACCCGTGCCTTGAGGATCGTTTTGCCAGACAATATTGGCTGAAAAGTCCTGACAATTTGCCTCGACTTGTTCACCTTGATGTCCTACGACTAAATGTAACTTGGAGTCTGGAAGCGTGCTGGCCGTTGTAAGTACACGCCTTACCATGGCGATACCGCCGACTTTATGCAGTACCTTTGAAAATGCGGATTTCATTCGGCTGCCCTTTCCAGCAGCCAGAATTACGATGTCCTGAGTCATGAAGCGTCCTTGTATTGGCGTCTTTAAAATAGCGAGTAAATAACAGTGGCGCGTATTAAACCTTGCTACCCCAAACGTCACAACCTAAATTGTCAAAAATAAAATGACAATTTTACATTTTTTATTGAACGCTTTTTACTAAACACTTTTTTACTAAACATTAAGACCCTATGGTCGTTTTGGACAGCCATGACATTCTGCCTGCAATAATTCGACTAACAGCCGCGTTGCTGGCCCCGTGCGCTCGCCCTTGCCAAAAATGGCAAACATAGGAAAATTACGCTCACTGCCTGAAATCAAGTTCAGCTTTTTAAGCTTTTCACTTTGCAGCGCGTATTCTAGGTCTGCCTTTGGTAGCCAAGCAAAACCAATACCGCTGGTCACGATTTCCAATGCAGATTGCACACTGGATACCGTCCAACGACGGTCGGTACCAAGCCAACCTGAATCAATGGAAGTTTCAGACGCAGAATCGCGTATAACAATTTGCAGCTCTCTACTCAAACGCTCATTGTTAATGGGTTCCGCTTCCTTGTGCAGAGGATGATTCACTGCCGCCACGGCGATCATTTCCACGTTAACGATAGGATCAGCAAGATACCCTTTGGGAACGATCGCACTGAGCACTAAATCTGGGCTCCCCTTACGCAGAGCTTCCTCACCGCCACTTAACACGGCTTCTTTAAGCTGCACTTGGGTACCTTGGCTTTGTGGCTCAAAGGCTTGCAAGGCACGCAGTAAAACAGGTGTCGGAAAAGCTTGGTCAACGACTATTTCTAATTCTGGCTCCCAGCCTTGCCCCAGAGTGTGAGCCAGCTCTTCAAGATCCACCGCCTCTTTTATTAAGTGCCGTGAGCGACGCAATAACACCTCCCCTCGCTCAGTCAGCTTGGCCTTGCGCCCCTCTATGATGAGTAGCGGGTAACCCAGCTGCTCTTGCAGTTTAGCCACGGTATAACTGACCGAGGACTGACTTTTGTGTAACGCCTCGGCCGCTTGGGCAAAACCGCCTTTGTCGACCACGGATTGTAAAACACGCCATTGCTCTAAGGTGACTCTTGGGGCTTTCAAGGAGATTCTCTCTATTTGTTTGGGTTTAACGTCAGACTTTAAAGTATCGTATTTTTCGATTGATATCTTCAATTAATCTTGCTTTTTTATCGAAAAAATAGGCTCTATGATGTGATAACTGAAAAACAACCGAGCTAACATGCTCAACAATGTACAACGGAGAAACAGTATTATGGCGACTTTATTACGTATTGATTCAAGCGCATCGGGTGAAAATTCAAAATCTCGTCAATT
>CAZBUC010000209.1:0-4406 GCA_964494965.1 uncultured Maribrevibacterium sp. | reverse complement strand
ACAATACCCCATGGCCAGCCATCGGGGGATTCAACAGATCACCATTAGCCAACAAAGCATGCAGCAGGCCAGAGCAGAGTTTTTGTCAGATAACGCGCGGCTTCGAGAAAAACTCGCCAATATGGGCATTCGCCATCAGTTGTTTGATTTAACCGAATCGCCAGAGAAGATTGCTCGCTACCTGTTATCACAAGGAGCATTGCACTAATGGACCCCGTTCAAACACAAATAGACTTGCCCAACAAAGGGTATTTGTTACCAGAAAACATTCCTATGTGGCCGCCAGTCTGGTGGACTTGGTTGGTTCTTGCCGCTCTTATTTTGGGACTAATCGGTCTTGTGGTGTATGTGAATCGTCGCCATAAAGCCCGCGCTTATCGTCGTGAAGCCTTGGCGGGGATGTCTAAAACCGACGACGTCAGCGACAAAGCCTGCATTTTACTTTGCCATGAAATGGTTCGTCGCTGCCTAATCAGCGAGGGAAAACAGCAAGTCGCCGCCTTACCTAGCCAGACACTGTTTGAAACACTGGACCAAGAGATGCCGGCCAAAAAACGCTTTTCACTACTCGGCGACGATTTTATTCACGGTATCTACCGCCAGCAGCTCACTTTGACACCCGAACAACGGGACGCCATGTTAAAAACCACCCGATATTGGATAAGGAAACACCATGCTTGAACTCGCTTGGCCTTGGTTTCTGCTTCTATTGCCTGCGCCCATCATCATGTACTTTTTACCCAGCGCAAAACCCAAAGGAGAAGGCATTTGGTGGGGCAACAGTGCCCAGCTTGCTCAATTTCAAGACAACAAGGTGATGTCGGGGCGACTATCTTGGTCTTACCTGTGCCTATTCATGGCTTGGGTGCTAATGGTACTGGCGATAAGCAGACCCGTTTGGTTCGGAGAACCCACCAAGGTCACACCATCTGGCCGCGACCTACTGATCGCCTTGGATTTGTCTGGCAGCATGCAGGTAACAGACATGACGCTTAACGGCCAAACAGCCAATCGACTGGACGCCGCTAAATCGGTACTGTCGGATTTTATTCAAGAACGCCGCGGTGATCGTATTGGTATTATCGTGTTTGGTACCAAAGCCTATTTACAGGCACCGTTAAGTTTTGACACCAAAACCATTAACCAATTAGTTCAAGAAACACAAATTGGCTTTGCGGGGGAGCAGACCGCGATTGGCGATGCGATTGGGTTAGGCATCAAGCGCCTTGAAGACCGCCCCTCGGACCAAAAAGTATTGATCTTGATGACAGATGGCGCCAACACTGCGGGTCGTGTACAACCCCTACAAGCCGCCGCATTTGCTGCAAAACAAAACGTTCGAATACATACGATTGGTATCGGCGCAGACAGCATGATAGTACAAGGCTTCTTTGGCACAAAAGCCGTTAACCCATCCAGCGATCTAGACGAAACCTTACTAAGAAACATCGCGGCACAAACGGGTGGAGAATACTTTCGAGCAAAGAGTACGAACGAGTTACGTGCCATTTACCAAACCCTAGATGCGCTTGAGCCCACGCCTTCCGAAGACATTTGGCAACGACCATTAACCAGCTTATTCCATTGGTTGGGGCTTGGCTCCCTGGTCTTTTTGGGTCTGGCTCTGCTCGCTAACAATGCCCTTTCTTTTAACCGAAAAGGCCTAACAGACCTGTCTAAAAGGAGCCAATCATGACGCTGTTTGACCTGATTCATTTTGCGCGCCCTTATTGGTTGGTACTGATTGCGGCCATTGTGTTATTGACTCTATTGGTGAATCAGACCCCTTTGGTAAACAACCGCATAAACAAGCTGATTGATCCAAACTTACGACAACATCTTGTTTATAAAGACGCCACCCGCCGCCTTAATAAATGGCTTGGGTTAGCGGTCGCGATATCGCTGTGTCTGGGCTTAGCCGGTATCAGCTGGACGAAAGCCCCGAGCACTCAGTTTGAGAACACTCGCAAAACCGTCATGGTGGTTGACCAGTCTTTGTCTATGTACGCCACTGACATCAAACCTAATCGACAAACTCAACTCAAACAAAGCGTGCGAGACATTTTAATGCAGAGCAAAGAAGGCGACATTGCCTTGGTCGCCTTTGCCGGTGAAGGTTTTGTGATTAGCCCCTTTAGCCAAGACAGAGACACAATTACCCATTTTCTATTGGCTCTTGAGCCCATTATAATGCCCGTGTATGGCAGCGATTTAAGCAGCGGCATTGAAACAGCCCTGTCGCTCAGTAATAACGATACTTCTCCGCTGCACCTTATTGTCTTCACCGACGACCTCAGCGAGCAAGATAAAGTCCAAATTCCGGCCTTACTCAAAAATCGCAACACGCAACTCGATCTTATCGCGGTAGGCACAGAGACACCGGCCATTATCACACTGCCGGATGGGCAAATTCTCCGACAAAATGGCCGTAATATACTGCCCGTTACCCCCTTGCAAGCGCTGGAAGACTTAACCGAGTCGCTTGGGGGACGATTTTATCAAGGGCGTTTAAGCCCTGATGATGTTTCACGTATTACAGATGTATCGCTTGATAATAAGAGCATTCAACAGGCGCAAAACAAAAGTATTCAATGGATTGAGCAAGGTCACTGGTTTGCTCTGCCCTTTGTTATTTGGCTGGCCTTTCAATTTAGAAAGGGCATGCTGTTAATGATGATGCTTACCTTCTTCGCGCTGCCCTCAGAAAAAGTGCAGGCATCGCCACTCGACTGGTTCAAAACAAAAGACCAAAAAGGCCAACAGGCCGTTGATCAAGGCGATTGGCAAACCGCCGACCAATATTTCCAACAACCAAACTGGAAGGCCGCGTCTTCTTATGCTTTGGAAAACTACCCATCCACAGCGGAAGCCTTACAGAGCATTGAACGAAGCGCCGCCGAGAATTACAACTTAGGCAATGCACTTGCGCTGTCGGGGAATGTTCAAGCAGCGATAAGCGCCTATGAAAAAGCCTTAGAACAAGACCCCTCCTTGAGCGTCGCCCAAGAGAACCTTGATTACTTAAAACAGTACCAAGAAAAACAACAAGAAGAACAAAAAAACAACGCCTCTCAACCGGAAAATAACGCAGAAAAATCAGAACCAAACTCACAAGACCAAACGGATAATCAAGAAAACTCATCCGACAACACAGATCAAAATGACACCAAAGAACAAACTGACGCAAAAAATGACAATAAAAAGAACGAAAAACAAGACAACACCAAAACACCTGAGGATAATGGCGAATCACCAGACGCAAACAAACAACCGTCAACCGAGCTTGAAAACACCCAGCTCAACAACGAAGAAGCACAGGCGCTGAATCAGTGGCTAAGACAAATTCAAGACGACCCAGGCTTATTATTACAGCGTAAACTGTGGCATTTACACCAAGAAAAACGCAGTGACAATCGATTTACACAAGAGGATGGGCAAAACCCATGGTAAGAAAGCAATCTTCATTTTCGTTACTAACGTCCAACACGCTGCGTGCCTTGTTGGCTTCATTATTGACGATAATGCTTTTTATCACTCAATCAGCAACGCTTCATGCGGCCAGTGTCACCGCGTCGCTGAATAAAAACGCCGTCACGGAAAACGAAGTCGTCCAGCTGACATTGCGAGCGGATTTTTCAGACACAGGAAATGGCCCAGACCTAACCCCTTTAGAACGTGATTTTGAGATATTAGGTAAAAGTCAAAACAGCCAGTTTAGCTTTAATTTAGGCACCAGCACCGCACTAAATTTCTGGGTTGTATCTTTAATGCCTAAATCTGTGGGTACGGTGGAGATCCCAGCCATTAAAATCGGTAATCATGAATCTCAGCCCATTCGTTTAGTGGTCAGAAATGCGCCACAATTGATGGACAGCAACGGCAACCCCCCTGTTTTAATGCGCATGGATGTCTCTGAAATAGAGCCGTATTTACAACAAGAAGTGATTTTAAGTGTTCAGCTATTTACCTCTGTGTCATTACAAAATGCCAATCGTTCGGTGCCGTCCCATCCTGATCTAGTAGTCGAAAGGCTAATAGACGATCAAGTAGACTACCAAACGGTCAACGGCACCGAATATCAAGTTATCACTCGTGATTACCTTGTTTTTCCTCAGCGCAGCGGTGTGTTAACCGTTCCACCACAAAGTATTCAAGCCATGGTCAACACCTCGACAGGACGCAGAATGATCAAGGTGCAAAGCGAGGCGCTTCGTCTTCAAGTATTGCCTATTCCTGCCAGTTACACTGGCGATAATTGGCTGCCCAGCTCTGCCGTCAGTATCGAAACAGAATTGACCACGACCAGCGACACGCCCAAAGTCGGTGATACCCTGATTTGGACAATCGACATCAGAGCAAAAGGCGCTTTGCCAGAGCAGATTCCCCTCGTGAGTTTAAACAGCACA
>CAZBUC010000208.1:0-4429 GCA_964494965.1 uncultured Maribrevibacterium sp. | reverse complement strand
TCTTTGCGAGTAGGAAGTGGAATCGGTCCACGCACTTGCGCACCTGTACGTTTCGCTGTGTCCACAATTTCTTGTGTTGAAGCATCAATCAGACGGTGATCGAATGCTTTCAGACGAATACGGATTTTTTGGCTTTGCATTTCCAACTCCAAATACAATGTTTGTATGGCTTAACAGTACATTTATTAAGCCACAATCCTTTTTTAAGGACGGCGAATATTAGCTATTCAAAAACTGGTTGTCAAGTAACCAACTCCGAACACGCAAAATAAACCATAAAATAAAAAGGCCACCCTATTGGGCAGCCTTTTTTGAGAAAATCCAAATGGATTGAGCTGACGCTCAATTATTTGATGATTTTAGCAACAACACCGGCACCAACTGTACGACCACCTTCACGAATCGCGAAACGAAGACCATCGTTCATTGCGATTGGGTGAATTAGTTCAACAGTCATTTGCACGTTATCACCAGGCATAACCATCTCTACGCCTTCTGGCAAAGAACAAGCACCAGTTACGTCAGTTGTACGGAAGTAGAACTGAGGACGGTAACCTTTAAAGAATGGCGTATGACGTCCACCTTCATCTTTACCCAACACGTAAACTTCTGCTTCAAACGTTGTGTGAGGAGTGATGGAACCAGGCTTAGCCAATACTTGACCACGCTGCACATCTTCACGCTTAGTACCACGAAGAAGAATACCACAGTTCTCACCAGCACGACCTTCGTCAAGAAGCTTACGGAACATCTCAACACCAGTACAAGTAGTCTTGACAGTGTTAACAATACCAACAATCTCAACTTCTTCTTGGATCTTGATGATACCGCGCTCTACACGACCAGTTACTACAGTACCACGGCCTTGGATAGAGAAAACGTCCTCGATAGGCATTAGGAAAGCACCATCGATTGCACGCTCTGGCTCTGGGATGTAAGAGTCTAGAGTCTCAACAAGTTTACGAACGGCAGTTGTACCCATTTCGTTGTCGTCTTCGCCTTTCAACGCCATTAGCGCAGAACCTGGGATGATTGGAGTATCATCGCCTGGGAAGTCGTATTCAGAAAGAAGGTCACGCAATTCCATCTCAACCAACTCTAGCATTTCAGCGTATTCTTCAGAATCCGCACCACCACAGTCTTCAGCCAACAAATCAGCTTTGTTTAGGAAAACAACGATGTGTGGAACACCTACTTGACGAGAAAGCAAGATGTGTTCACGAGTTTGAGGCATTGGACCATCAGTCGCGCCACAAACTAGGATTGCACCGTCCATCTGAGCAGCACCAGTGATCATGTTTTTAACATAATCGGCGTGTCCAGGACAGTCAACGTGCGCGTAGTGACGCACTGGAGAATCATATTCAACGTGAGAAGTTGAAATTGTGATACCACGCTCACGCTCTTCAGGAGCATTATCGATACCGTCAAAAGCAACAGCTGTTCCGCCGAATACTTCTGCACAAACACGAGTCAATGCTGCAGTTAACGTTGTTTTACCATGGTCAACGTGACCAATTGTGCCAACGTTTACATGTGGTTTACTACGTTCAAATTTACTCTTTGCCATGATACATACACCTTAAGAATTAGTAAGTATGATGATTAATCTTCATTTTTGATGATCGCGTCTGCCACACTAGCCGGTGCTTCAGCGTATTTCTCAAACTCCATTGCATAACTCGCACGCCCTTGCGACAAGCTACGCACATCGGTTGCATACCCAAACATTTCCCCTAAAGGAACTTCTGCTCGAATAATTTTTCCCGATGGGGAATCGTCCATCCCCTGAACAAGACCACGACGACGATTCAGGTCACCCATCACATCACCCATGTATTCTTCAGGAGTCACAACTTCCACTTTCATTACAGGTTCAAGAACACAAGGGTCAGCGTCAACTGCCCCTTTTCTTAATCCTTGAGAAGCTGCAATTTTAAAGGCCATTTCATTAGAGTCAACATCATGGAATGAACCATCGATCAGCACAACCTTGATACCCAACAAAGGATAACCAGCGATCACGCCATTCTTCATTTGCTCTGAAACACCCTTTTCTATCGCAGGGATGTATTCTTTTGGAATAACACCACCAACAATCTCGTTAACAAACTCAAGCCCATCTTTTTCAGTTGGGATTAACTTCATCACGACGTGACCGTATTGACCACGACCACCGGATTGACGCACAAATTTGTGATTAACCACCACTTCTTTGCGAATTTTCTCCCGATAGGAAACCTGAGGCTTACCAATGTTCGCCTCCACCTTGAACTCACGACGCATTCGGTCGACAAGAATTTCAAGGTGCAGCTCACCCATACCGGAAATAATTGTTTGACCCGTCTCTTCATGCGTTTCCACACGAAACGAAGGATCCTCTTGCGCTAATTTACCCAGCGCAATAGCCATTTTATCTTGATCTGCTTGGGACTTTGGCTCTACAGCAACCGAGATAACAGGCTCCGGAAATTCCATACGCTCTAGTACAACAATATCATTCATGTCGCAAAGCGTATCACCTGTTGTGACAAACTTCATACCGATAGCGGCAGCTATGTCACCAGCGAGAACTTCTTTTATCTCTTCTCTGTTGTTAGCGTGCATCTGAACCATTCTACCAATGCGCTCTTTTTTCTGTTTAACAGAATTATAGACCGCATCGCCAGAACGTAGCATCCCAGAGTAAACACGCATGAAAGTTAATGTCCCAACAAATGGGTCTGTCGCTATCTTGAAAGCCAAAGCCGAAAAAGGAGCTTCGTCATCAGCCACTCGATGAACAACTGTTTCACCATCCTCAAGCGTTCCTTCTATCGCTTTCACTTCAAGCGGAGAAGGCAAGTATTCAACAACTGCATCCAAAACAGCCTGCACGCCTTTATTTTTAAAGGCCGACCCACACATCACCAAAACAATCTCGCTTGACAATGTACGAGCACGCAATCCTGCTTTTATATCACTAACAGACAACTCACCTTCTTCAAGGTATTTATCCATTAGCTCATCATTCGCTTCTGCAGCAGCCTCCACCATCAACTCACGCCACTCATTTGCTTCGTCGATAAGATCATCAGGTATTTCTTCAAGTGAGAATGTCATCCCGTGGTCTTCTTCATCCCACATGATGGCTTTCATCAACACTAAATCAATAACACCTTTAAAATCTTCTTCAGAACCAATGTTGATTTGAATTGGCACAGCATTAGCACCAAGACGTGTTTTCAACTGACGAACCACAGAAAAATAGTCTGCACCCGTACGATCCATCTTATTGACGAAAACCATACGAGGCACTTCATACTTATTTGCTTGGCGCCAAACGGTCTCTGTTTGAGGCTGCACACCCGAAGAACCACAAAGCACAACAACAGCACCATCCAAGACACGCAAAGAACGCTCCACCTCTATGGTGAAATCTACGTGCCCAGGCGTATCAATAATGTTGATACGGTGTTCATCAAACTGTTTATTCATCCCACTCCAAAAGCACGTTGTCGCCGCTGAAGTTATGGTGATTCCACGCTCTTGCTCTTGCTCCATCCAATCCATGGTGGCGGCACCATCGTGCACTTCACCAATTTTATGAGATAGACCAGTATAAAAAAGAACGCGTTCAGTTGTCGTCGTTTTACCTGCATCAACATGCGCACAAATACCAATATTTCGGTAGCGGTTGATAGGTGTCTTACGTGCCACTGTGAATCCTTAAACGGGTGATTAGAAACGGTAGTGAGAGAATGCTTTGTTAGCTTCTGCCATGCGATGCACGTCTTCACGCTTCTTAACAGCAGAACCTTTATTTTCAGCAGCGTCCATGATTTCGCCAGCCAAACGCAAAGCCATGGATTTTTCACCACGTTTACGAGAAGCATCAACCAACCAGCGCATTGACAATGCTGCACGGCGTGCTGGACGAACTTCAACAGGAACTTGATAGGTAGCACCACCAACACGGCGAGACTTAACCTCAACCATAGGCTGGATTGATTCCAGTGCTTTTTCAAAGATAGCCATTGGCTCTTCAGTCTTAGCGCGAGTTGCTACAGTATTTAGTGCATTATAAACAATGCTTTCTGCAACAGATTTTTTACCGCTAACCATTACATGGTTGATAAATTTAGCGAGAAGCTGGCTTCCGTGTTTTGGATCCGGAAGGATCTCCCGCTTCGCGACGACGCGTCTTCTTGGCATATCTATATCCTCTTCAGGTTAGCCCGAGACAACACAATTATTGCTCGGCCTTACTGTATTAAAAAATTATGTCTAAACGATGAATAAAGCAGCGTTAGCTTACTTAGGACGTTTAGTACCGTATTTAGAACGGCCTTGCTTACGATTTTGTACGCCTGAAGTATCCAAGCTACCACGCACTGTG
The DNA here is from genome assembly GCA_964494965.1 of uncultured Maribrevibacterium sp. GTDB lineage: Bacteria > Pseudomonadota > Gammaproteobacteria > Pseudomonadales > Marinomonadaceae > Marinomonas. The sequence continues at coordinate 51 of CAZBUC010000208.1, read as the reverse complement.
TGGTAACGAACACCAGGAAGGTCTTTTACACGACCGCCACGAATCAGCACG
>CAZBUC010000207.1:0-4499 GCA_964494965.1 uncultured Maribrevibacterium sp. | reverse complement strand
TGCGCTGTTTTACGGCCCAAATAACCTGCATCCACCAGCTCTTTTTGAATCAAGGAGGGCTGAAAACGAAAATCGCCGTAATAGGCATCAAACACCGAACAGGTCACCGCGTAATTAACGTCATGACCAATCAGATCTGTTAGCTCAAACGCCCCCATTCGAAAGCCACCAGCGTCTCGCAATAAAGCATCAAGGGTGGCACAGTCTGCTACCTGCTCTTGTCGCAAGCGAAAACTCTCGGCGTAAAAAGGGCGCGCCACTCGGTTCACAATGAAACCCGGCGTAGACGCCGCATAAACCGGTTTTTTGCCCCAGTTGAGCGCCGTGTTGTAAACGCACTTGGCCACACTGTCCTCGGTAGCCAACCCAGAAATCACTTCCACCAACTTCATGATGGGAGCAGGATTAAAAAAGTGCATCCCCACCATACGACCAGGATGCTGCATACCTGCCGCTAACCGAGTAATAGAGATCGACGAGGTGTTGCTTGCCAAGATGCAGCGTTTATCGCAGACGGATTCCAGCGTGCTAAAAATGGCTTTTTTAACGTCTATGTTTTCAACAATGGCTTCTACGACCAACCCGGTGTTCGCAAAGTCTTCGAGACGCTCCACCACATTAAACCGAGAGACAATCTGTTTAGCCTCTTCATCGGTAAACTTTTTGCGCTCAACCAATTTCGCCATTTGCTTGGCAATCGTTGCAATGGCCGCGGCAGCGGCTCCTTCTTGATTGTCGTAAAGCGACACTGTATGACCCGCCTGCGCGGCCACTTGAGCAATACCGGCGCCCATAGCGCCAGCCCCAATGACCCCAACCACTACTGACTTATCTAAAGCCTCCATGATCACACTCCTTTAAATTCAGCAGGGCGTTTTTCCATAAAGGCTTTAACACCCTCACGATAGTCCTGAGTCTGGCCGGCCATACGCTGCAAATCACGCTCAAGGTCCAGCTGAGTCGCAAAGTCATGATCAAAGCTTTGATTCAGTGCGCGCTTAATGTAAGCCAAACCTTTAGTTGGCTGAGTCGCCAAGTGACGGGCCAGTGTCAGTGTCTCTTCGCGCAAGTCCTCGTCGTCTACCACACGATAAATCATGCCCCACTCCAAGGCTTTTTCCGCCAGTAATGGTTCACCCAGCAAGGCCAATTGTTTTGCTCTTGCCATGCCCACAAGGCGAGGTAAAAACCAGGTACCACCGGAATCAGGAATCAAACCAATCTTACAAAACGCTTGAATGAACTTGGCTGAACGCGCCGCTATTACCAAATCACAGGCCAAAGGTATATTGGCGCCAGCGCCAGCGGCGACACCATTAACGGCGCAAATCACTGGCATAGGAAAGGCTTGCAATTGCTTAATGAGAGGGTTGTAGAATCGCTCTATCGACAATCCTAAATCGGGTGACTCTGCCGTAGGATCCACATTGCGATCAGACAAATCTTGCCCAGCACAAAATCCACGCCCTTCCCCCGTCAATACCAACACCCTAACGCGCTCATCTTTCAAGGTGGCTTTAAGGGCTTGTTGCACTTCAAGGTGCATCGCCTCGTTAAAGCTGTTTAATGCACTAGGGCGATTTAAACTCAACAACGCCACGCCAGAATCCACAGAATACAAAATATGTTCGAAGTTCATTGCTATTGCCTTATGTAAAATAAAAACGGTCGGCCCAAAAACCATTCGTCACGCCATCATCGACCTAAAAATCGTGGTTGGCGCTTTTCTTTGAAGGCGGCTATGCCCTCTTCTCTGTCTTGCGTTCCCGCCAACACGGTGAAGGCATAACGCTCAAAACGCAGCCCTGTGGCTAAATCTGTATCCATGCCTTTTAAAATCGCTTCTTTGGCTAGACGCACGGCAAGACTGCCTTTACTGGCGATGACTTTACCTATTACTAAAGCTCTGGAGACAGTCAGTTCCGGCTGAGTGATTTCACTGATAAGACCCGCTTCTTTGGCTTGTCGGGCTTGAATAGGTTGTCCGGTGAGTACCATTTGCATGGCAAGTGACTTGCCAACAGCTTTGAGCAAACGCTGGGTTCCCCCCGCCCCCGGCATGATGCCGAGATTAATTTCTGGTTGTCCAAACTGCGCATCGCTGCCCGCAATCAAGATGTCGGCGTGCATGGCCAATTCGCAACCACCGCCTAGGCAGTAACCGTTTACCGCCGCAATAACAGGCTTAGGAAAACGCGTAATTCGTTGCCAATATTGTTGTCGAGGGTCATTTAACATACCAACAAGGTCGCGTTCGGCCATTTCATTAATGTCTGCACCGGCCGCAAAGGCTTTCGTGCTCCCCGTTAACACCACAACACGAATATCGTCAGACGCTTCGGCAGCGTCCATGACTTCTGACAGCTCAGCCAATAAGCCCGTCGTTAACGCATTCAATGCTTCGGGACGATTTAGCCGCACAAGCTGAACCCCCTCATCAACATCGGAAACCACCAAGGTTTTGTAATTTCTATTCGTCATTTGATTCAACACCCAATCTTTTTGGTTGGTATGTGTCTAATTTGAACACACAGCACGACCATAAAGATGACTCATAATTAGATACAAAACAATATTAAATTATATTATTTTTGTATCTCTTTATGCTTTCAACCTTCTCTTTGATTAAATATCCATCTAGATAAAACGCCATATAAAAACGCTAAATAATAAGAAAACCCTAAGAATTTCGATAAAAATACCAAAAAAACTCTTTTTTATACCCTTTATTAGAAATGGCGATTTCACAGCACTCATAGAAGGAAAAGTGATTTCGAGAAGATGATTTGCGATACAAAAAGAAAACAAACAAACACTTTTAAGAAGCATTTTTCTCAAAATTCGTTAAAATAACCCTACGCAAAACAAAAACAACGAAAGGAAAAAATTGACTATGCCTTATTACAAAATAGATGGCGTAACCCCAGTGGTTCACCCAACCGCCTACGTTCACCCCACGGCCACCATCATTGGTGATGTGATTATTGGAGCGGGTTGCTACGTTGGGCCTGGAGCGTGTTTACGAGGCGATTTTGGCCGGATTACCATGGAAGAGGAATCCAACATGCAAGACAATTGCGTGGTACACGGTTTTTCAGACACCCACACACTGATCAAAAAACATGGCCACATCGGCCACGGTGCGGTATTGCATGGCTGTGTGATTGGTGAAGACGCCTTAATCGGCATGAACAGCGTAGTGATGGATTATTCTGAAATAGGCGCGGGTTCCATTGTGGCAGCGGCGTCCTTTATCAAAAACCGCTTTACCTGCCCACCTAGATCTCTGGTGATGGGGGCTCCCGGCAAAATTGTCCGCAGCGTCACCGACGACGAATTAAAATGGAAACAAACGGGCACGCAAGAATACATAGAACTGTCTAAACGTTGTCTCACGTCTATGGTGGAATGCTCCCCCCTTAATGCGGAGGAAGAAAACAGGCCTTCACTGACCCGCAAAGATCATCGACCCAAAAATGAATAAAGTAGTATAATGAATCTTAATACATACAAGCTCAGCGTCTTTAGAAGCGGGCCTAGATGTCAACACTCAGCTCAACCACACTGGACCGCCAGTCAACAATGAATAAACTTAATACGTTAGACACACTCATTAGACGCTTTAAAAACCAAAAACCCATTCGAGCGTCTTCTCTCGTTATTACATTGTATGGTGACACCATTGAGCCGCACGGTGGCACTGTCTGGCTGGGCAGTTTAATCAAACTACTGGAACCTATGGGCATCAACGAAAGACTGATGCGAACCACCATTTTTCGCCTGACTCAAGAAGGCTGGCTGACCAATGAAAAAGTCGGCAGAAAAAGCTATTACAGCCTAACGGGATCAGGCAGAAGAAAGTTCGAACAGGCTTTTCGGCGCGTATATACCCCCTACCAAACTGTATGGGATGGCTCCTGGTGTTTGATCATGACGCATACGCTTAACGCCGATGAGAGAAAACAGCTGCTGGATGAGCTGAATTGGCAAGGCTTTACCGTGCTAACGGGACACCTTATCGGCAGCCCGAACGCCACTTTAAGCGACGTGAATACTGTACTGGCGTCGCTTGGACTACAAAACAAGGTGATCACTTTTCAAACCCACCAGCAAGAAGAACTGGCAGGGGTGCAAGTACGAACCTTAGCAAAAGACAGCTGGGAACTGGACAAGCTTGGCGCACATTACCAAGATTTTATTAACCTGTTCCGCCCTGTTTGGCAAGAACTGAGTGAAAAAGACCAGATTGACCCTGAGTCCAGCTTCCTTACCCGAACCTTATTGATTCACGAATTCAGAAAACGCTTACTGCGCGACCCCCAGCTGCCCGAAGAGCTGCTACCTGGAGACTGGGAAGGCCGAGCCGCTCGACAACTTTGTCGGAATATTTACCGCAAAGTGTCTCCCGCGGCGGAGCAATGGCTAGCGCAAAACTTGGAGTCGGCCAATGGCCCACTGCCAGAAGCATCCCAAGCCTTTTATCGACGCTTCGGCGGACT
>CAZBUC010000206.1:0-4516 GCA_964494965.1 uncultured Maribrevibacterium sp. | reverse complement strand
GGCAGCAGCAACATAGGATATGGAAACCAACTAATGCCGAAAGAAGGGAAAACGAAACTGGTCGCCAAGAATAAGCCCCAAGCTCCCACGCCAAACATGGCCAAAATGGAGCGTTTCTTGTTACCAGAATGCCGATACCAACCAAACAGTAAAACCCCATGAGCCAAGATGCCGATTAATACTGTGTAGGCAAGATTCCAAGCCCCCGCTTCGGTAAAAATGAAAAATGAGCGTGTCTCTAAGGTACTAATGGCATCACCTGCTCCGACCCACCAACTTTGCAACACAACCACAAAACTGGTGAGATAAAACCAAGGTACAGCACGATATAAATGCTCTAGCATCGGCTCTTTAACGGAGCCCGAGTTCACAAAACGAATCGCAAAGTGCAAGAAGAAGGTCGGCATTAATGGGTTAGCCAGAATGATATGAATACCCATTTGCTCATAGCCTTGAAATAAAACCACATGCCCAAAACACCAAATCGCCATCATGATGGCGAAACCTGCCAAGGCTTGAAGATCGCTTTGCTTTCGTGCGCGCCACAATAACCAAGCCGCTACCAATACACCGCACACGCTCGTCACCAACATGGCGACTTCAAACATCAAGGAAAGCGTCAAAATCGTAAACCTCGTTTACACCTGTAAATGGAAAAATCGTAAACCTTTTTGACATCGCAAGCAAAGAAATAAAAATCCCCTTTAAAATCAATAGCATAAATTTTACTAATAGTTGGCCTGCCCTTTGCTATGACTAAGACAACCTTTGATTTACATCAAGTATTTACCAACTAATAGGATCAACACCATGAACACTGGCTTTTTAATGACCGAAATCATTGCGCTTTTTAGCATCGTAGGATTGGCAATACTGCCTTTGGCTGTACAACAAATACGCACGCTAAGCGTTAAAAACAACGTTTAAACACCTAACGCTTATTGATTTCCAAGGGAGCCATTATGGACCTCGACGTCGCCATCTTATCTCGCATACAGTTTGCCTTTACGGTGAGCTTTCATATCATTTTCCCCAGCATCACCATTGGTCTGGCGACGCTGATTGCCATTTGGGAAGGTTTGTGGCTTAAAACACACAACCCTTACTACTTACAATTGGCTAAGTTTTGGATCAAACCCTTTGCCATTACCTTCGGTATGGGGGTGGTGTCCGGTATTGTCTTGTCCTACGAGTTTGGTACTAACTTCTCCAAGTTCTCCGAAATGACCGGGGCAGTACTTGGGCCATTAATGGCGTATGAAGTACTAACGGCTTTTTTCATGGAAGCGGGCTTTCTTGGTGTCATGCTGTTCGGTTGGCAACGTGTGGGTCGTAAGCTGCATTATTTTTCCACATTGGTTGTTATGCTAGGCACTTGGGTGTCTTCGTTTTGGATTATAGTTGCCAACTCTTGGATGCAAACCCCCACAGGGCACAAAATCGTCGATGGTAAGTTTGAAGTGGAAAGCTGGATGGCGGTGATCTTCAATCCGTCCATGCCCTATCGCTTGACGCACATGGTGGTCGCGTCATTCATTACCGCCACTTTTGTTGTAGCCGGCATCTGCGCCTACTACTTATTGAAAAAGAAACACATTCCGTTCGCGAAAAAAGGCTTGTCCATGTGTATGTGGTTCGCCTTGGTGCTCACGCCGCTACAAGCCTGGATCGGCGATCTGCACGGCTTAAACGTCAAAGAACATCAGCCAACTAAATTGGCGGCGATGGAAGGGATTTGGCCTGCACAGGAAGAAAATGTTCCGCTTCTCCTGTTTGCGATGCCAAACATGCAAACCGAGTCGAACGATTATGAACTCGGTATTCCCAACCTAGGTAGCTTGATCTTGACTCACTCGTGGGATGGCGCAGTACAAGGCCTAAAAGCGGTACCGCCAGAAGACAGGCCCAACGTGCCGTTAGTGTTTTGGTCTTTCCGTGTCATGGTTGGCATTGGCTTTGGCATGATGGGGATTGCGGTGCTCGCACTCTTGTTACGTCGTAAAGGCCGCTTATATGAAAACAAAGCCTTCTTGTCTCTCGTGACATTATTTACCCCTATGGGGGTCATTGCGGTACTGGCAGGTTGGTACGTAGTCGAAATTGGTCGTCAACCTTGGATTGTCTATAACTTGGTGAGAACGTCCGAGATTGTATCGCCACTACCTGCAGAACGCGTGCTCTTTACCTTGACCATGTTTGTCATCATTTACACCTTACTAATTGGTGTTTATCTCTACTTCATGGGTAAGCTGATTAAAAAAGGACCGCCCTCTATGGAAGCCTTAGAGCAACAGCTTATTGGTATGAAAGCGCCAGGCTATGCCTTGGCTTGGGTAAAAACACTCCAATCGAAAGAACCACGCTTACACAATCAACCAACCATAGTACAAGGAGATAAATAATGGACTTGGCGCTTTTCTACTTCCTTGTTTTAGGCTTTGCCATCTTTATGTACGTGTTACTCGATGGCTTCGACCTCGGGATTGGCATTCTTTACCCTTGGTTTAACCAAGAAGGCGAGCGCGATCATTTAATGCGTTCTATATCGCACGTGTGGGATGGCAATGAAACCTGGTTGGTGTTTGGTGGCGTGGTGTTATTTGCTGCGTTTCCCGCTGCTTACGCGGGTATTGCATCGACCTTTTACTTGCCCATCATGATAATGCTGTTTGCTTTAATCTTTCGAGGCGTGGCGTTCGAGTATCGATTCAAATCTGATACCTCTCGACCTTATTGGGATCTAGCCTTTAGCGCAGGGTCGGCTATCACGGCCTTTTGTCAAGGCTTGTTGCTTGGCTCCATCGTTCAAGGCGTACCCGTCGGTGTCGATAGCTTATCCAGCCTACATTGGTTAACGCCTTTTTCTATCCTAACAGGCTTTTCTGTGATGGCAGGTTATGCGCTATTAGCCGCTTGTTATTTGTTTATGAAAAGTCGTGGACGTATTCAAGAACACGCGGCGAAATTAGGCAAACACCTCTTGCTGATCACCATTTTAGCCATGGTAATGGTGAGTGTGTGGACAGTGGCGAGCCAAGTAGACATTCGTCAACGTTGGTTTTCTGGCTTGAATTTTTTGTGGCTATCGCCCCTACCAATAATCACCTTAGTGGTCGCGGTATTAGCATGGCGAGATTTAAACAGGCATTCAGCTGACGTCGTTCATCATGAAGGTCGACCTTTTTGGTATGCTGCAACGCTCTTCTTGCTGGGCTTTGCTGGTCTTGTGGTTGGTTTGTTTCCCTATCTCATTCCAAGGCAACTCACCTTTATGGAAGCCGCCTCACCAGACAGCAGCTTGCTCTTCTTGCTTCCCGGTATATGCATCTTCGTGCCATTGATCTGCGCCTACACCTTATGGGGCTATCGCGTCTTTGCAGGTAAGGTGGAAGATTATCAGGAGGGTTACTAATGTCATTTAACATAGCAATCTTAAAAAGCCTAAAAGACAAAGCGGCCAAGCTTAAACCATGGCAATGGTTTGGATTGCTGTATATCACTGGGTTTATTGCGATTACATGCCTTTCATACAGCCTGAAGCTGTTAATAACAGGACTACCTTAAAGCAATATCACTGTGTCCTCGGTTATTTGTGGATCTGTCCATGTGCAAACAGAAGTAAAACACGTAAAGTGAATGGCTTGTTTTCACTTCACGATTGTACGGTTAAGGACTCACCATGATTCGCAAAGACATGTTTTTGGCGCTGATTATCATAGTCGCGTGGGGCTTTAACTTTATCGTCATGCGTTGGGGTTTAGACGAACTTACACCAATGATGTTAGGTGGATTGCGCTTCCTCGTCATAGGTTTAATTGGCTGTTTCTTTTTTTCACGACCCAACACACCGCTACTGTGGTGTATTGGGTACGCATTAGCGTTAAATTTTGGCCAGTTTGCATTTCTGTTTAGCGCCATGTCGTTTGGCATGCCGGCGGGTCTTGCTTCTTTGGTGCTGCAATCTCAGGCAATTTTTACGCTGCTATTTGCCGTTTTGCTATTAAAAGAAACCGTACGCCCTTACCAGGTGCTCGCCATCGGCATCGCTGTTGGAGGCCTAGCCGTGATTGGTCTTGATAACGACGACAGCACTATGACAGCACTGGGGTTTGGTTTAACACTGGCGGCGGGGTCAAGCTGGGCGCTGGGCAATATTTTCACTAAAACCATCAGTAAAAGAGGCTACGATGCGAATCTCAATTTAATCGTTTGGTCTAGCTGGGTTCCCCCTGTTCCCTTCTTCCTTTGCGCGTATTTTATTGATGGTGGCGATGTTATGTGGAGCAATATTGTGGGGCTGAACATAAAATCGATAGCCACTCTTGCGTACCTATCCTTGTTTGCAACCTTAGCAGGCTACGGCTTATGGAGTTATCTGCTGTCTCGCTATCCTGCGGCCACAGTAGCACCACTGACTTTAGGTGTGCCTGTCGTCGGACTGACTTCCGCAGAAGTTTTTCTATCTGAAACAGTAAGCATGATGCAATGGGGAGGGATTTTGATCGTTCTACTAGGG
>CAZBUC010000205.1:1691-4552 GCA_964494965.1 uncultured Maribrevibacterium sp. | reverse complement strand
ATGGCTGTGCGTTTCACAAAGCGTCATGCTCACGCCCATGCGCGGTAAAAATTCTTCAAAGACTTTATTGGTGCCGCCGTAACTGTCTTTCGTCGATACCACACGGCAACCATTCGACAAAAAGGTATACAAAACGCTACTGATCGCCGCCATACCGGTGCTAAAGGCAACCGCAGACTCGGCGTTCTCTAGGACACAAATCTTCGCCTCTAAGGCTTCCACGGTCGGATTGCTCATACGGCTATAAATAAAACCGGGGGCCGATCCTAAAGCCACATCGTACCATTCATCTATGTCTTGATAGCCATAGGCCGCACTGGCGACAATGGGGGTTTGCGTGGCACGATAAGGGTGGTTCTGTTCACCGCTCCATACAGATCGTGTCCCGCTTCCCGCCTGTCCCAGAGCCGACCTAGACACTTTCTCTTTCATCACTTCTCTCTCATCTGTCACGACGACACAGCCTGTGCCTAATCTATTGGCTTTCACTATAGCCAAACGAGGAAAAGGCGAGAAATCATCTTATCGAGTACTAAGGGTCGATTTTTTTAATGGATTAAACTCTGACTGAATGATTTATACTAGCGATGCTCTTGCTTCGATTCTCTGACGCCCAGGACTTTTCATGAAACCGACTGCTTCCCCTAATAATACCGTCGATAAGAACATGCTCGGTGTCTTTCGTTATAGTCGTCGCGCTATCGATTTGGTATGGCAAACCTCACCTGCGTTAACTATTGGTTTGGCGTTGGCGACTCTGATTGCCGGTGTCACTCCGGCGGCGATGGCGTATGTTGGACAGTTGATCGTCGATGCCGTGCTGGCGGCCATGGAAAGCTATAAACAAGACCAAGTTCTGCATTATCAAACCGCCCTCAGCTATGTGTTATTGGAAGGCATTTTGGTACTGGTGATTGCCGCTGCGCAACGAGCCTTAACCGCGCAGCAAGCCATTTTGCAAGGTTTGTTAGGTCAAAAGGTAAACTTGCTGATCTTAGAAAAAGCCCAAAGTCTCACCCTATCTCATTTTGAGGATTCTGAATTTTACGACAAGCTGGTTCGCGCCCGTCGCGAGGCCTCCAGCCGTCCGCTTGCTCTGGTGAATAAAACCTTTGCTCTGTTGCAAAATGCCATCACGCTGTCCAGCTTTGCGGTCTTGCTGTGGCACTTTTCACCCTGGGCCTTGGCATTATTGATTTGTGGCGCACTACCTTCTTTTATTGCCGAAGCGAAGTTTTCTGGCGATGCCTTTTTGATGTTTCGTTGGCGCTCGCCAGAAGTCCGTCAGCAAAACTATTTAGAAACCTTGTTGGCTCGGGAAGACAACATTAAAGAAGTTCGCTTGTATCAATTGGGTGAGCGCTTTTTACAGCGCTACACAGAAATATTCCTCAAGCTATTCAAAGAAAGCAAACGACTGATTTTACGCCGCGAAAGCTGGGGCTTCGCCCTTGGTGTTATCAGCACCTTGGTATTTTATGGCGCTTACGGCTGGATCGTCAGCGACACCATCACTGGCGCCATCACTTTAGGGCAAATGACCATGTATTTGCTCTTGTTCAAACAAGGTCAAAGTTCAGTATCCGCCTCACTCACTGCCATTAGTGGCATGTACGAAGACAATTTGTATTTATCCAACTTATACGAATATTTAGAACAAGAAACGCCGCTTTCAACATCGGGGTTGTTAGCGGGGCCAACACCCAACGATGGCATTCGTTTTGAAAACGTCTCTTTCCAATACCCAGGTAACGATAAACCGGCCCTTGCCAACATCAATCTCCACATTCGCCCCGGCCACAGCCTCGCCATTGTCGGTGAAAATGGCTCGGGCAAAACCACGCTCATCAAACTGCTTACTCGTCTTTATAACCCCACTCAAGGGCGTATTTTGTTAGACGGCTTGGACTTGCTGGAATGGGAAGAAAGCGCCTTACTAAAACGTGTTGGCGTGATATTCCAAGACTTTGTGCGTTATCAATTTATTGTTGGTGAAAACATCGGCGCGGGCGACAACGACAGATTTAACGATGAAACCGGTTGGAAAAAAGCCGCCGAGCTTGGCAAGGCCACCGACTTTATTGATGAGCTGGAACAAGGCTACCAAACCCAACTAGGCCGCTGGTTCCGCGACGGACAAGAGTTGTCTGGTGGGCAATGGCAGAAAATTGCCTTGGCACGCGCTTTCATGCGCGAAGACGCCGATATCTTAGTGCTAGACGAACCGACAGCGGCGATGGATGCTCAGGCCGAAGCCAATATTTTTCAGCATTTCCAAGAACACACCAAGGACAAAATGGCGATTCTGATTTCTCACCGCTTTTCTACGGTACGTCTGGCTCACGAGATCATTGTCATGGAGCATGGGCAAATCAAAGAGCGCGGCACCCATGAGTCACTGCTGGCGCAACAAGGCCAATACGCCCATTTATTTACCTTACAAGCTCAAGGTTATAAATAAGCAATGCGTTTGGTGAATGAGTGCATAGACTTGTAACGCTTTTAACAGGCCTACTTTTGTAGCAATTTATGCACAAAGGCTAATTTATTTCGTACCGCCGGCACTAAAATAAAAGGGTATAAGTCCGGTTGTCCCATACCTCGGTTCAGGTTATTCACCGCAAAGGTCAAGGGCACATATTGGGCGAGAATCTCGTCGAAGTTGTCATGATGGTAGGGATCAATGTTAACCATGACAGCCAAGCTCTGCTGATTGGTTCCCGTTGGCTGCAAGCTTAACCCTAGGTCGCTGGCCATTTCTAAGGTGTCGATAATGTGCAAATAGTGCGCCCAGGTTTCCGCCCAGTCTTCCCATGGATGTGACGAGGCATATGCACTGACAAACTCCGCCTGCCATTCTG
>CAZBUC010000205.1:0-1681 GCA_964494965.1 uncultured Maribrevibacterium sp. | reverse complement strand
CCAAAGACCGATTTACTCTAAGTTGTAATTCCCATTTGGAGTACTGTAGTGGGCTTCTAGTGCATCCGCATAACTTTCCCGGTCGTCGCCAAAAATCGCTCGACACTCCTCTAGAAGCTGCTCGTCTTCGGCCACGATTACTTCCCAATAATAATGACCAATTTCATGACGAAAGTGACCAATCACGGTACGATAGGACTCGTTCATGTCTTCGCGCATTTGCTCACGGTCTGCCGAGTTGCCTTCAGCGGCATTGATGGTGACCTGACCTGAGGCATGACCCGTCATGGCACTTACATCTTCTGGTACCACGTTGTTTTCTGAAATAAAGTCAAACGACAAGCCCTCTTCTGGCGCTTGGTTTTTACTGACAATAGGCAAACCAAGACGCAATAAAGAGTAAACTAATCTATGTTTGGCAAACTCTAATTCTTGCCATGCTTGGCGCTCTTCAATTTTTGCTAAGTTTGGAATGTGACGGTTTAAATCGCAGGCAATACAAAACGCACTGCCGCCTTCTTCCACCATCCAGTTACAGACTTGATGTTGATGGTTTTCACAGTAGTACCAACGTTTCGGCGTCGCCGAGGTATCCGCTAAGGCTTGCCAAGCACCATCGACAGGGGTTAATGCACTAATCACTAACTGGTCTGGCAAAAATCCCAACAAAGACGAACATTGTTCGCAATGGGTATTCTCGAACATGACGGCTTGGTTACATTCCTGACAGCTAAAAATTTTCATGACATTTCTTCCCTTAAAACGAACGCAGACAGGCTAAGCGATTCCACCTAGATATTGTATAAGGATCATAGGGTATAGAAGATGACTTACCTAGACAAATATGCTCACTTGATGGTCAAGTGAGCGAGGATACAAGATAAGTACTCGTGGCTTTGTTACAGAGGAAAACGTGTGAAACGCGCGGCGTCAATAATGGCCCAAAGATGAAATACCGCCCCTACCAACCACATGAAGAACAGAATAACCGTCGCTCCAAGTGCGTAACTCACAGCCGTGCTTAAAAAGAAGAAAAAGGCCATAAAAATACGACCCTGAACCAGTTGCCCCAAGCCTGGAACAAACACACTGCAAATAGCAGCAAGCACGTTGCCACCTGAACCCTGACCTGACATAGGTTTCTCCACCCAATACCTGATTAAAAAAGTTAAGAATAGGGACAAAACGGCCAAATAGAAAGCGTCTTACTTACTACAGAGAATTAAAAGTACTCTTTTTTATCTTGGTAAGCTTGTTTAATGTGCTCGATTAGTAAACGCAGCTTCTCGGGTAAATATTTGGTCACAGGATAAATGGCGTACACACCCAATCGTCGCGGCTGATACTGGGTTAAAATAGCCACCAGCTTGCCTTGCTGTAAATCTTCATACACACAACAGCGCGGTACATACACAATACCAAAACCCGCTAAGGCAGCCTTGCGCAAAGCTTGGGCGTTGTTGGTGGCAAAACTGCCGCTAATTCGCACACTTTCTTCGATCTTTTCTTGGTTTTCTCCTTGCCGAGTAAAGCGCCAATCAAAGGAGCCTTGCGCTTGATAAGTATAGGCGAGACAATTATGGTGTTTTAGAGATTCTACATTGCTGACTTCACCCTGTTTTTTCAGGTAACTTGGCGAGCAACATACCACCCAGTTTGATTGGATTAAGGGTTTGGCAAT
>CAZBUC010000204.1:0-4579 GCA_964494965.1 uncultured Maribrevibacterium sp. | reverse complement strand
GTCCCCAATGCCACAATGGTCAAGCCGATAATCAAATCGCTCACCCCAAACGCTTGGGCAATATTCACCGCTCCCCACACCAGTACACGAGAACTAATGATCAATACAACAAGACCAAACACTAACCAAAAAATGGCTCTGGATTTAGACATAGTCTGGGTGACCAGCTCTTGTTCCATTTCGCCTTCGAGCGAATCGCCTTTGCCTTTCATTGCAGAATAAATACTCCAGCCAATTAGAGCAAAAAAACCAATCAACAAAAGTACAGACTCAAAACGTGTCAACGACCCATCCCAAATCAAATAACCAAATACCAAACCAATTAACAGCAATAACGGAAGTTCTTTTCGAACAATATTAGATTGCACCATAATCGGCGCAATCAGGGCCGTCACACCCAAAATCAACCCCGTATTGACAATATTCGAACCCAGCGCATTACCCAAAGCAAGATCAGGATTGTCATCCATTGCTGCCATCGCAGACACCACCATTTCTGGCGCCGACGTACCAAAACCGACAATCACCATACCAATCAATAAAGAAGGCATACCAGCGTATTTTGCCGTAACCGCCGCCCCTTCCACAAAACGGTCGGCACTCCATACCAATAGAACAAAACCGACAAATAAAGCCAAAATAGCAAGCGTCACAAGGTCACCTCAGGTTTAAAAAAACGAAAATATTATTAATTGAGAACGTACTGATCTACACGGAATGGCTAAGAGACGAATCCCCTTAGATTTGAAAAATCATATTCCTATTTATCTTGCTTAACAATCCTGATTACAAAAGACGAAACCTTGAAGCTACGGCCCCAATGCAAGCACCACAGCGGCTTCCGCATGAATGGCCGTAGTGTATCGCCAAGCACCCACGTTATAATGATTTCTGATTCTTCGCATAACAAAATGCGCTTTTATAAAAAAGCAATGCTACATAGTCAATGAACGGGGTTAATCTACACTATACAAGCTTGTGTGAATGCCTTGAAAAATTTGTTTCGTCATTCGCTAGCGTAACACGGAATCAAACCTGTTTATTTGACGATACAAACTGGTTCCGGCTATGAATGCAATAATAGTAAAACCGATCCAAACGTATTCCCTCGGGAAAGAGTCTGTTGATAACAGCACTCCAACTCCTACATTTCCAGTAAAGGCAGCGATACCTCCCACGCAGGAATACAAACCATAGTAGCTGCCTAGCTCCGATTTATGACAAAACTTAGGAACATACGAGCCAAGCAGAGGCAATACCAGCATTAAACCAAGACTGAACATAATGGCGTAAGCAATAAAGTTTGCCCAAGGAAAATATGTCACTTGCACGAGGAAAAACAGCGAGGCGTTGCCCATCAAAAAGAGCCCCAAACCCATGGCTTTAGCACTGCCCATACCGTTGGCGATCCAACGACTAATAGGCATTTGCAGTAAAACTCCCATAATGGAAGACGTCATAAAGACCCAAGTAATCACATCCGTGCCTAATCCACGAAACTTTACTTCACTGGGCAGTGATAAATACAATTGGTGAAAAAACAAATGGAATGCACAAGCGCAAGCAATAAACTTCATAAACTGGCGATTCAGCATCATGGAATGCCACTGCTGCAAAAATGAAGTGCCCTGTTTACTTCGCTTTTCTTGCTCCGCTAAATCAGGTAAAAAACGCCACTGAATGAAAAACAAAATGAAGAATAATGAGGCCGCCCCTAAACCTACCCATTGAAAGCTTAAGCTAATCAGTGAAATTCCCAGTAACGGCCCTAAAAACATTCCCGCTTCGCTGGTCCAATTTTGCATGGCAAAGATTCGATCCCGACGAATCTGATCGGGTGCTTCATAGGCCAAGTAAGCGTTACTTGAAGGCGTAAACAAGGCACCAGCAAACCCCGTCAAAAAGGCACCAAGCAACAATAGTGGTAAATCGACAGCAAAACCCAATAATACAAATCCAGCCACACGAACTAGGCAACCCATTAAAATTAAACGTCGGTAGCCTAAATAATCACCTAATGTACCGCCTACTAGAAATAAGCCTTGTTGGCTCAATACTCGAAAGCCTATTACTAATCCTACATGCCAAGGGCTTAGTCCTAAATTTCGCTGCAGATGATCAGCGAGATAAGGCAGCAACATGTAAAAACCAAGATTAAAGGTAAAGCCATTAATCACTAATACACGACCCGCCGCAGAGAGCTGTCGCCAGTCGGCTAAGAAATGATTTGTATTCATATAATCAAACGTCGTCTGTATAAAAAACTACAGAGCGCATTCTTTATTAGCCTGCACTGAGGTCACGAGCGTATCTTTCATCGACATAAATGCTCTCGCACCACGCCGTTGGGTTCTTACAAAAGGTACACCTAAGCTATCGAGCTGAATATCCGCTTTGACCCCATAAACGTCTTCGATTAGTTCTGCGGTTAAAATGTCTTTGGGAGCACCTTGCGCGACTAATTTCCCACCTTTTAATACCAATAGGTTGTCTGCGTATTGCGCTGCTAAGTTTAGATCGTGCAAGATCATCAGCGAAATCCAGCCTTTCTGCTTGGTTTGTTGATCGAGGTGATCCAAAAGCACCTGCTGAAAGTGAAGATCTAACGCACTCACAGGCTCGTCTAGCATTAAAATCTCAGGTTGACGCATCAGTGCTTGTGCAAACAAGATCATCTGACACTGTCCACCACTCAAGGTCCTGACATCTCGATTAGCCAAATGCAACAAACCTATTTGATCCAAAGCCTGAAGCGCTTCTTTTAAAAGGCTGTCTCCGAGTTTTAACGATAATGCATTTAATTGGCCCAGCAACACCACTTCTAACACACTGAGACCAACATCAAGGTTAATATCCTGAGGCATATAACCAAAACGCCGACGCCATGGATTTAGCGTCGCCTTGGTTAAGGCCAGATTTTGGTAAAGCACTTCGCCAGACTGTGGTTGAATATCACCGAATAAAGCCTTTAACAAAGAACTTTTACCCGTGCCATTTGGCCCAATTATTACGTGTGTTTTGCCCTGCTCAAGCTTAAAATTCATGTTATCAGCTAACACAAGATCATCAAACGCGAGCGATAAATTGCGAACTTCCAACATGTTTAGCGCCTCTTACCAATAATTAGCCAAAAGAAAAACGGCACCCCAATAATGGCCGTTACAATCCCTATAGGGAACAAGGCACCCGGCACAATCACCTTCGAAATTACTGATGCACTGGACAATAAAAATGCCCCGACTAAAAACGACAGTGGCAAGAAATAACGCTGATCCTCTCCGACTAACATTCGAGCAATGTTCGGAGCAACGATACCGATAAAGCCAATGATCCCCACAAAACTGGTCGCTGTCGCGGTCATCACAGCGACAATAATCAATGTTTTTAAACGTAACCGAGTCACGTTAACCCCTAAACTTTTCGCACGTTCTTCCCCCAGCCTTAATGCGGTTAGTTTCCATGAATCCATCATTAACATCGCAGTACAACCCAGAGTGACGACAGCGGTAATGGTTACATTGCTCCATGTCGCTTTCGTCAAGCTACCAAATAACCAAAATAATATTTGCTGGCTCAACTCAGGGGATGAAACAAACTGCACTAAAGACAAAAGCGACTGAAAAAGAAATAACAAGGCAATGCCTGATAAGATCAACTGACCTGACGTGATATGTCGCATCATGGCTAAACCAAACAGCAAACTAGCTGACAACATACAACAAACAAACGCTCCAATCGGAACAGCAATTTTAGCGCTCATGCCCAGTGAACCCACATAGAGCATTAAAGCCGCACCAAATCCTGCTGCAGCGGCCATACCTAATGTGTACGGACTCGCCATTGGGTTGTTTAATAAGGTCTGCATTTCCGCACCGCCCACACCAAGAGATCCGCCAACGATGACGGCCATTAAGGCAATCGGCAAACGTAAGTTGGTCACAATGACTTCTGTTGTACGGGTCACTTCAATAGGCAGCCCTACCATATTCAATAATGCGTTAAAGACATCTTGAACGCCCAATAAAGAAGGACCAGTCGCGATATCAAAAACAAACGAGCACAGTAACAGCAACAATAGACTTGCTAGAACAAACCAACGACGCTTTTCGAAACGACGTTGTGTAATGACGGCTTCAGTGATTAGGGCAGAATTCAGCATACAACTACTTTTTAGACTCCCTCTTCACCACGAATGGGCGGAGCGGGAATGAATGAATGAAAGTTAACTAAATTATTATAAACGATAATGGTTTGCGAAATCATTCAAATTAGCAGTAAAATGCGTCGCATACGGATTTTTGATATTGATTTTCATTTACGAAAAATTTTACAGCTAAAATTACAGAGGAAATTCTCATGATGCCAAAATTAGTGGTGCTTGCTTCAATCGCTCTAACTTCTTGCCTCAGCTTCGCACAAGACGTCACTATTTCTGACGTGTTAGATCGTCAAGTTACTTTTGATGCGCCCGCAAAACGTGTTGTGGTCGGGTTCTATCCAGAAGATTACATGGCGATTGGAACGGAAGCGGCCTACGATAATGTTGTCGGTATGTCTAAATACATTTGGCAAGCGCGTC
>CAZBUC010000203.1:0-4602 GCA_964494965.1 uncultured Maribrevibacterium sp. | reverse complement strand
TGCCTAAGTATGCACTGATTTTGCTGTTGGCTTTGGTGGTGACGGCGAGTTTTGTGTTTGTGTCTGTGTGGGTGATGAAGGTGGTGGCGCCAACGGCGTCGTCTATGCTGCAAGCAGGCGTGCGTTTTAATACCTTTATTGTGTTGGCATTGGCGGGCAGTGTGTATGGCAATGAGGGTTTGGTGTTGGCGGCGTTGGGGGCGTCTGTGTTGATTCCGTCCATCAATGTGTTTTTGGTGGTGTCTATGACCTTGATGCATGGGCCGTCTTCGGCTGATCAAGGTTCATCTGTTTCTTTGCCGCGCTTGTTAAGTGGTGCCTTGATTCGTAACCCGTTGATTGTGTCGATTGTGTTGGGCAGTGGTTTGAATTTGCTTGGGCTGACGCCGATTCTGTTGTTGTCTGAGGTGGTGGGTATGGTGTCGCAGGCGGCGTTGCCATTGGTGCTGTTGGCGGTGGGGGCGAGTGTTCGGCTTGAGGCGATTCGTTCGGTGGGTATGACCTTTGTGATGTCGTCAGCGGCGCGTTTTGTGGTGTTTCCTTTGGTGATTGGTTTGATGTGCTGGTGGTTGGACGTGCGAGGCTTGCCGGCGTTGGTGGCGGTGTTGTTTGGTGTGGTGCCCACAGCGACGTCGGCGTATGCCTTGGCCCGTCAGTTAGGCGGCGATGCTGATCGAATGGCGGCGTACATTACTATGCAAACCTTGCTGTCTGTGGTGACTGTGCCGGTGAGTATTTGGTTGAGTCAGCGGTTTTTGAGTTAGCCGGATGCAAAAAAAACCAGTGCGGTGTGGCACTGGTTTTTTGTCACGCCATCGTAGGGATTAGCCTTCGGTTGGGTCTTTGTAGATGTTTTGGTAGCAGAAGTTGGTGGCTTCAACAAAGCCTTTTACGCTACCACAGTCAAAGCGTTTGCCTTTGAATTTGTACGCCAGTACACAGCCTTCTTGGGCTTGTTGCAAGATGGCGTCGGTAATTTGCACTTCGCCATTGCGCCCAGGCGGCGTGTTACGGATTTTGTCGAAGATGTCAGGCGTGAGTATATAGCGCCCAATGATAGCAAGGTTGGAAGGGGCGTCTTCTTTAGACGGTTTTTCTACCATGTCTGTCACGCGATATAGGCCTTCCATCATGGATTCGCCTTTAATCACACCATATTTGTGCACTTCGTCTTCTGGCACTTCTTCGATGGCCACAATGGTGCAACGGAATTGGTTATAGAGTTTAACCATTTGTGCCATGACGCCGTCATCGTCTTCGCCGAAACACAAATCGTCTGCGAGTACGACGCCAAAGGCTTCGTCGCCGATCAGTGGTTCACCCGTCAGGATCGCGTGGCCTAAGCCGAGCATGTTATTTTGGCGAGTGAAGGAAAAGTTGACGTTGTCGATCAGGTAGCGAATGCCGTCCAGGTATTTTTCTTTGTTGGTGCCGGCGATTTGGTGTTCTAGCTCGTAGCTGATGTCGAAATGGTCTGCGATGGCGCGTTTACCGCGACCTGTTACAAAAGTGACATTCGTTAATCCCGCTGCGGTGGCTTCTTCTACACCGTACTGAACCAAGGGTTTGTTAACGATGGGAAGCATTTCTTTCGGCATGGATTTTGTCGCTGGCAAAAAGCGCGTACCGTAACCTGCCACGGGGAATAAACATTTGCGTATCATAATTTTTCCTTAAAAATGGTTAACAAGGTTGCTGTGAAAAAATACAGCCTGTCAGTGGTTTCGCTCGGTGACGTTACTGTAAGGACTCCTGTGTGACCGCTGATATTACCTCAGTGAGTCGATCCAATACAGGGGAATTTAGTTTGTACCAATGCCAGTAAAGCGGCAGGGCCAAGGCGTTATTAGGAAACAGAGACACCAGTTGACCACGTTGTAATGCGTCTTTTACTTGCATACTTGCTACTAAAGCACAGACTGTGCCAGTCATTACCAGCTCGACAAAGCCGTGGTTTTATGTAAATTGAAAAAATGTTTGTTTGGGAGTCTGTTATGTTGGCGTTTATGAGTGGGGCTATCACTGGGGGTGGTTTGATTATCGCGGTGGGAGCGCAGAACAGTTTTTTGTTAGAGCAAGCGTTGAAACGGCATTATGCGTTTCCGATTGCGCTGTTGTTTATTTTGAGCGATGCCTTGTCGATTGCTTTAGGGGCGTTTGGTTTAGGGCTGATTTTACAAAGCAATGATTGGCTTTTAACCTTGTCTCGATGGGGTGGGGTGGCTTTCTTGGTGTGGTTTGCTCTTGGTAAATGGCGTGCGTCGTTTCAAGAGGAACATTTGATTTTGGCAAAATCCAGTCAGAGATTGGCCTTGTGGCCGCTGATTATGATGGGTTTTGCGGTGACTTGGTTAAATCCGCATTTTTATCTGGATACCATGATTCTGATGGGCAGTTTGTCGAATCAGTGGCAAGACGCGAAGTGGGAGTTTGTGCTGGGCGGGGTGGTGGCTTCTGTGGTGTGGTTTTTGTCTTTGTCGCTTATTGGTAAATTGTGCGCCAAATGGTTGGCGAGTGCGATGTTTTGGCGCTGGTTTAATCGCTTGAATGCGTTATTGATTTGGGGGATTGCTTTAAAAATCGCCACACAGCCTTTATAAAAAGGTGTGTGGCGAGAGTGCGTTTTGTTATCCAGTTTTAAAGCTTGATTTCGACTTCGTGACTCTTTTCATCTTCTGGTGTGGAAGACGAGTCAGCGTCGGCGAGCATTTCCGCTGTGGCGACAGACGAGACGGTCAATGCCACTGGGATTTGATCCCCTTGTTCTTCGATGATCATGGCTGGCTGATGCTTGATACGATACAAGGCCACCATGGCAACGCTGATATTCAGCAGTGCTACAAACCAGAATAGGGCGTCAATGCGGATGAAGTCCATTAAGGCGGCAGCGGCTAGCGGTCCAATCATACCGCCCACCCCGTTGAGTAATATCATGCCGCTACTGGCCGAGAGAATTTGTTCTGGGCGCAACTGGTCATTAATGTGAGACGACGCCAGCGAGTACATGGGGAAGGTAAACGCCCCGACCGCAAACATGCCGAACATCATCAAGACTTGACTGTCTAGCCCTCCGCCTAGTGGCACAATAAAAGCAGCAATGGCACCGACTATGCCCACCCACAAAATGGTGACACGACGGTCTTGACGGTCTGACAGCTTACCAATAGGCCATTGCAACAACATGCCGCCCACGTAGCTGGCACCGATGAAGATGGAGATCTCAGCGATGTTCATGCCGATGCTTTTGGCGTAAAGAGCGCCCAAGCCAAGAATCGCACCTGAGGTGGCACCGGCAATGGTGACACCTGTTACCCCCAAGGGCGCGGTTTTAATGAGCCCCATAATATTGAGTTTTTCAGGCACGTTAATGGTTGGTGACGGCGTTCTGACTAATAAAAGTGGTACAACGGCCAAGGAAATCAGTACCGACGTTAAAATAAACAAACCAAAGCCGCTTGGTGAGGCTAGGTTGAGTAACAGCTGGCTGATGGTTTGACTGGCCCATATTTCGATAATGTAAATAGAGAACAAGCGTCCTCGGGTTTTATTGGTGGCAATGTCGTTAAGCCAACTTTCTGTGACAATAAATAGGCCCGCATAACACAAACCTGTGCCCATCCTCATCAGCATCCAGAACCAAGGATCCACCACAACCGATTGCAGCAAAATCGTCACAGAAGCCAAAGAAGCCACTGCCGCGAACACGCGAATGTGCCCCACGTTTTTGACCCAGTTTGGTACTAAAAGTGAACCAAGAATAAAGCCAAGATAGTAGGCTGACATAATCAGACCCGTTGCCGTGGTATTAAACTCTTCGATCGAGGCACGAATACCAATCAATGAGCTTTGTAAGGCGCTGGCCATGGTTAAGATGGCAATACCAATCAGCAGACTCCAAACGGGAATCAGGGTTTGCTTTAACATTTATTGTCCTTTCGAGTGTGGCGGCTATTATTTAAATACAAATAATAGTGGTTTAAATTTTCACCGTGTGAATACGGTAAAGTGGTCTGAGTGATCATTATTTGCGCGACTATACCAAGAGAATTCCTGATTGCAATCACTAATCCACATTTCATAAAAGTCCTTCTAAAATTAGTACAGGTCTCTCTAAAACGACAATTTAATGTGCTTTTATTGAGCGGATTTATTCGTTTTAAACCGTGTTTCCACGTTGCTAATGGAACCAAATTGGGCGATAACGTATTGCATTCAACTTGTATTTTTATCTAAGAGGATTCGCCAATGAAAACTTACCAAGAGTGGCAATCATTACGCGCCAAGCTGATGTTGCTGGATAAAGCCTATATCAACGGGGCATTTGTGGCTGCGCAAAGTGGCGAGACGTTTGATTGCATTAATCCGACCGATGAGTCTTTGTTGGCTCAAGTAGCCAGTTGCGACAGCGCGGATGTGGATTTGGCCGTGGCGGCCGCGCAAGCCAGTTTTCGATCTGGTGTGTGGTCTGATATGGCGCCAGGAAAGCGCAAGCGGGTGTTGCAAAAATGGGCGGATTTGCTTGAGCAGCATCAAGATGAATTAGCGCTGATAGATACTCTAGACATGGGCAAATCCATCAGTGAGATGGTGAATATTGATGTG